>QNBU01000089.1 GCA_003644215.1 Planctomycetota bacterium | reverse complement strand
TGTGTCTTTTCTCTGTGGCTTTTCTTTTGTGTCTTTTATTCGTGTCAATTCGTGTGCATTAGTGGTTCTGTTTTTAAATCCCTGTAAATCCGTGAAATCCGCGGTTTCTTTCTTTTGGCAACTCGTGGCTCTGACGCAATCGGGCTCACTTGCGCCGCTGCGCTTTTGTTATCCGATCATTCGTTTTAGGCGTGTCCGGATGCCGGCTGGTTTTGCTCCGGGTGGGGTCAGGACTCGGATGGCCTGCGGGATGACTTTTATGTCTGCCGGAAGTTTCGGTCCCGAATCCCCATCGATCTGGCAAAAGACCGTCTTGTCTGCCGGTGTTACCTGAATAGATTTTCCCTGCGTATAGAGGGTGTTTTTAGATTTAAGATGTCTTTTCAGGGCTGCGAGAACCGAGTGTTTGATTAAATGTAGCTGGTCGTGGCAGCGGAAGATGCAGATATCCAGCAGGCCGTCGCCGAAGTCGGCGTTTTTACAGATGCTCAGTCCGATGGCGTAGCGAGAGATATTGCCCACAAAAACAAGCCCTCGGTCATTGAAAATTTCTTCGCCATCGACGACTACCTTGATGCGGGGGAAATCATGCTCCCAGAAAGTTCGCCAGATGGGCCAGAAATAGGACAGGTGGCTGATGTGGCCCGTTCGGATTTTGCTGATGCGGTCAATGACCGCCCCGTCAAATCCAAATCCGGCAATCGAGGTAAAACATTGACCGTTAATGACTCCCAGGTCCAGCGATTTAATGCAATCGCCCTCAAACGCATTGATCAGCGTTTGCAGATGCAGGTCAAACCCCAGTTCGTTTGCCAGCAGATTTTCCGTGCCGCCGGGGATGGGCATAAATAGTTTGTTCGTGCCTTCCAGGCCGTGCAGGATTTCCCGAAGCGTCCCGTCGCCGCCGGCGCCGACGACGAAGGCGCACTGGTAATCGATTGCTCCTTGGGTGGCCAGTTCGCAGGCGTGTTCCAGCGATTCGGTTAGCTCTACACGCACATCGAAGCCCTTAGCGATCAGATAATCCTTGAACTGCCGGACCAATCCGTTGCTGCTGCTGGCCCCGGCCTTGGGATTGATGATATAGTGTATGTATCCGTCTTGCGGTTTCATATGTTATTCCTGTTTTAGCTTGCGGGACATCATGGACGCATAGCCGCGTGAAATATGCGGCTCGTTATGCAGACCCAGTTTTTTAAGAACAGCGGAGATAACACCCTCACCGGGGCCTTCGACCTCGACAAAACAGCCGAGTTGGGGCAGGGTATCTAAGCAAACTTCGCAGGCATCCAGCGACCAGACCGTGCGTTTCTTTTCGAATGTCAGTCGTTTATGATACCCCAGTGATTCAAATATATTCTCCATCATCTCAATATCATCAATGCTGGTTTCATACTCGGAGCGAGATTTGAATTTACTGTCAGTACGCGGGCCCTTAAAGGTGATCCTTGCGGTTGTTTGGCCGGCGGCAATCTCTTGCCGGATGCGCAGCCCGCAATCATCTTTACGCAGTTGTTCGTGCGTGTCCATAAAGTAGGCATCCACCTGCTGAACGGAGTGTACGAAATCGGCGTTAAGCTCTTTGAGTTTATCCTCAATCGGCTCCAAAGCAGCGACCTTGATTTTCGCTTCGATTTCGTGAGACATTATTTATTTTAGACACAGATTAACACTGATTTACGCAGATTTTAACCATGAAGCTCATGAAGTGCATGAAGATAAAATAATAAAAACTTCATGGTCTTCCTGTCCTTCATGGTAAGATATTTCACGCAACGATATTTACTAATCGCGATTTAATGACGATAATTTTTTTTGCTTTTTTGCCGTCCAGGGCCGCCTGAACCTTTTTACTGGCTAGGGCCATCTGCTGAGTCGTTTCTTCGGTTGCATCGGCGGCGATGGTGATTTTGTCTTTGGTCTTGCCTTTGATCTGGATGGCCAGTTCGATTTCTTTTTCTTTGGCCTTGTCCGCTTCGAATGCAGGCCACTCGGCATAAGCCAACGAATCCGTATGTCCCAACCGTTGCCACAGTTCCTCGCACAGGTGCGGGGCCAGCGGCGACAGGATTAACACAAACTTCTCCATCGCGGCTTTCGGGCGGATTTCCAGTTTGCTGATATGATTGACAAAAATCATCATCTGGCTGATGGCCGTGTTGAAAGCAAAGCCCTCGATATCTTCGGTTACTTTTTTGATTGTCTGGTGCAGGATGCGTTCGGTTGGCTCGTCCGGGTCCGTTTTCTGTATGCAGTCGAGCAGGTCGCCTGTTTCCGGATTGATGATTGCACGCCATGCCCGCTGCAAAAACCGGTACACGCCTTCGACGCCCTGCATCGACCAGGGTTTGGTGGCCTCCAGCGGGCCCATAAACATTTCGTACAGCCGCATCGAATCGGCCCCGTATTCGGAAACCACATCGTCGGGATTGATGACATTGCCGCGGGATTTGCTCATTTTTTGGTTGTCTGAGCCGAGGATCATCCCCTGATTGATGAGCTTTTGATACGGCTCCTGCGTAGAAACGAATCCCAGATCGTGCAGCAGTTTGTGCCAGAACCGCGAATACAGCAGATGCAGCACCGCGTGTTCGGCCCCGCCGATGTACAGGTCGATCGGCAGCCAGTATTTTTGTTTTTCGAAATCCACCGCCGCGACATCGTTTTTCGGATCCATATACCGCAGATAGTACCAGCAGCTTCCGGCCCATTGCGGCATCGTATTGGTTTCCCGCCGGGCCTTCGTGCCATCGGCTAAGGTCACATTGACCCAGTCAGTCGCCTTGGCCAGCGGCGGCTCCCCGGACTCCGACGGCTTGTAGTCTTCCAACGCAGGCAGTTCCAGCGGCAATTCGCTTTCATCCAGCGCGATCACGCGGCCGTCTTCGGTATGCAGAATCGGGAACGGCTCGCCCCAGTACCGCTGCCGGCTAAACAGCCAGTCGCGCAGTTTGTAGTTGACGGCCTTTTCGCCAAAGTTGTTTTCCGCAAGCCATGCGGCGATTTTTTCCTTAAACTCCGGCGTTTTCAATCCCGTAAACTCACCTGAGTTGATGGCTGTGCCATCGCCGGTAAAACATGTGGCACGGCCATCCTGGCCGTGTTTGCACGAGCTGGAAGCCCGTGCCGCATTATCCGGCTCAACAACCTGAATAATCGGCAAGTCGAACTTTGTTGCGAATTCAAAATCCCGTTCATCGTGTGCGGGAACGGACATAATCGCACCGGTTCCATAGCTGATGAGGACATAGTCGCTGATCCAGATTGGGATTTTTTCGCTGTTGACCGGATTGATCGCATAGCCGCCGGTGAACTGGCCGGTTTTGTCCTTGGTCAGGTCGGTACGGTCCAGATCGCTCTTTTTCGATGCCATTTCTTTATACGCCTCAACGGCGGCTTTATGCTCATCGGTTGTGATGGTATCGACCAGCGGATGTTCCGGCGACATCACCATATAGGTCGCCCCGAACAGCGTATCCGGGCGGGTGGTGAAGACGCGGATAATATCTGTGGCACGGCCATCCTGGCCGTGGTTCACGGGCTGGAAGCCCGTGCCACCGTCGATTTTGAAATCGACCTCCGCGCCGATACTCTTGCCGATCCAGTCCGATTGCAATTTCTTAATCGAATCCGACCAGTCCAACCCGTCCAGCCCGTCCAGCAGGCGTTCGGCGAATTGGGTGATCCGCAGCATCCACTGCCGCATCGGTTTTCGGACGACCGGATGGCCGCCGCGTTCACTCACACCGCCGATGACTTCTTCATTGGCCAGTACCGTTCCCAAAGCAGGACACCAGTTCACCGGCGCTTCGTGTTCATAAGCCAAGCGGTGGTTGTTAATGTATGCTTCCTTTTCGGTATCGCTCAGTCCGTCGGGAATCGGCAGTTGGTCGATCGGGCGGGCCTTTTGCTGGGCCTCGTCAAACCAACTATTGAACATTTTCAGGAAGATCCATTGCGTCCACTTGACATAACCGACATCGGTGGTGTTGACCTCACGATCCCAGTCGTAGGAAAAGCCCAGCGACTGAATCTGCCGCCGCATGTTGTCGATGTTTTTCTGGGTGGTCACGGCCGGATGGGTGCCCGTCTGGACGGCGTATTGCTCCGCTGGCAGGCCGAACGCATCCCAGCCCATCGGGTGCAGCACATTAAACCCGCGCATCCGTTTGTAGCGGCTGACAATATCGCTGGCCGTGTAGCCCTCCGGATGCCCCACATGCAGCCCCGCCCCGGATGGATAAGGAAACATATCCAGTATGTAGTACTTGGGCTTATCTCCCGATTCATTGGGATTCGGTGTTTTGAAAGTCCTGTTATTTAGCCAGTGGTCTTGCCACTTTGGCTCGATACGGTTAAAATCGTATCGCCCCTTGTCCGTCGATTCAGTCATTCTCGATCTCGATAACTCATTGATTATATTCGTGTTAAGCCCATAAAACCCCATATTATACCCAATTAGCCACAAAGGGCAAGAGTCAAAAACGAGGGTGAGCAAAAGCGCCGCAGTGCAAGTTGCACGAAAATAATGCCGGCGGTACCCCTGTTTTTTTCATTTTTGTTGACAGGGCGGGCCAGATTCGGTATTATCCCTCGCTTCTACGGGGTGTAGCTCAGCTTGGCTAGAGCGCCTGGTTTGGGGCCAGGAAGTCGTAGGTTCGAATCCTGTCACCCCGATTTCCCAAGCCCTTGTAATTCAAGGGCTTGGGAGAAATCATTTCAATGTCATCCCGATTTTTTGAGTTTACGACAGTCATAACATCTGTTTTTTCGTCATTTACAAATTGGTTCAAACGAAGGCCAGTTTCCTCTAAAGTTTGAACCGGAACAATTTCACAAAGGGATACCCCCTTTGAAGAATACAAAATCGAAGGGGTTTTGGTCAAAATATACACCTTGTCTTTTATTCGTGCCAATTCGTGTGCATTAGTGGTTCTTTTCCTGTTTTTTCATAGTTTTTAAATCCGCGGTTCTTTTTCTGTTCCTGTTTTTAAATCCGTGTCAATCTGTGTAATCTGTGGTTTTTCTCTTGTGTCTTTTCTCTGTGTCTTTTCTTTTGTGTCTTTTATTCGTGTCAATTCGTGTGCATTAGTGGTTCTGTTCCTGTTTTTAAATCCGCGGTTCTCTTTTTTCGTGCTTTTCGTGTTTTTAGTGGTTCTGTTTTCAGTTTTTAAATCCCTGTAAATCCCGTTAATCCCGTCTAAAAAAATCTGCGTCAATCTGTGTAATCTGTGGTTTTTCTCTTGTGGTTTTTCTCTGTGTCTTTTCTCTTGTGTCTTTTCTTTTGTGTCTTTTATTCGTGTCAATTCGTGTGCATT
>QNBU01000088.1 GCA_003644215.1 Planctomycetota bacterium | reverse complement strand
GAGCATGCCAGAGCGTGGATCGTCAGCCCCGACAACAGCGGGATTATTGAGATCAGTTTTGAACTGAACAATCTGCCCTTATCCGGCAGTTCCGGCCGCTATAATCTTGTTTTTGACAGCCCCATTGAAACCGCCGCCGCTGATCCCAATGACCCCTCCACCTATACCTATGCGATTCAGTGTACCGCCTATGACACCACTGGCGGCGACATCCGGGCTCGTAGTGTATTGGATGCAACCCTATTCTACGACCCCAACAGCACACAATCCTACTACATCTCTGTAACACGCCAGTAAATAATTTCTGTAGCGGAAAGAAATTTGTGCGGAATTTTGTTCAAAAAAAGCCCACTCCTGTTATCATTTAGTTATCCCAGAGCCAATAAGAAATTAAGCGACGGGGATTTTCATGACTACTCAATGGACCAAGTACAGGAAAGGATTGAGTTATCTAATCTCGCTAAAGGATAATTCTTGAAACCCCATAAAACGAAAGTGTCAAAAATGAACATCAAAGAAATTGCACAAGCAATAGAACAAATCGCGCCGTTGGGATTGGCGCAGGATTGGGATAATGTGGGGTTGTTGATTGGTAATCCTGCTAAGAATATCAAGAATATCCTGCTGACGATTGACACAACGAAGGCGGTTGTAGCCGAAGCGAAGGCGCAAAAGGCGGATTTGATATTGGCGTATCATCCGATTATCTGGGATGGGCTAAAGCGCATTACCACTGACGGCGAAACGGGGCATATCTATGACCTTATTAAGTCCGGTATCAGCGTGTTTTGTATTCATACGGCGCTGGATGTCGCCACTGGCGGAGTCAATGACGCACTGGCCGAAATCCTTGGCATTGAAAACGCCGAACCCATCGGCGATTTCGTCGCTGATCCGACCGGGCCGCAGTATAAAGTTATTACCTTTGTGCCGGAAACCGATGTCAATACTGTCGCGGACGCATTATACGCCGCCGGAGCCGGTGCGATTGGTAATTATTCTCATTGCGGGTTCAAAAGTGACGGAATTGGTTCGTTTAAGCCACTAAAGGGCTCCAAACCAACTATCGGCAAGCGGGGCAAAGTAGAAAGCGTCAACGAGATTAAGTTGGAAACCGTCGTTTCTTCGGGCAAGGTCGCCGCGGTGATCGCCGCGCTGCGAAAAAGCCATCCTTATGAAACGCCAGCGTTTGATGTGTTTCAACACCGCGATATCGAGAATAAACTCGGGTTGGGCCGCATTGGCGACTTGGAAAAGCCCCTCTCGATGCAAAAAGCCATCGCCAATATCAAACGAGCCACCGGTTGCAAGGCCGTCGGTCTCGTCGGCCCGGGCAAACGAACCGTCAAAAAAGCCGCCGTTTGTGCCGGTTCCTGCGGCAAAATCATCAATTCCGTCATTGCCGCCGGGTGCGATCTGTACCTGACTGGCGAACTCAAACACCATCAGGCATTAGCGGCACAGGAGGCCGGGCTAACCTGTATTTGTCTGTCGCACACGGTTTCTGAGCGGTTTGCACTAAAAAATCTCGCAAAACAATTGAAAAAACAACTCGAAAAGGTAACAATACACATCAGCAAAAAAGATAATGACCCATTCAAATGGATAATGACGAATGAATAAGGAATAATGGAAGCAATTTATGACATCTGACGAAAAAATCAATGCTGAACAGACGGAAGTAACCGAGATATCTGACATTGAGGCAACTCCAGAAGTAGAGGTAACGGACAACACTGACTGGGACGAAACCGCTGAACCAGCGACGGCAGACGCAGAAACGACAACGAAGCCGGTTGCCGAGGCCAAAGAAGAAATTGAAGACGGCGAGGATTTAGCCGAGGAACAGGAGCCGGAACCGGCCGAAATCGATGCGACGCTGGAGACGGTCATCGAAGCAGTGCTGTTTGCCAGCGATGAGCCGATCAGCCCCAAGCGGCTGGTCGATGTCGCCGAGGCCGGATCGGTCAAGGATGTTAATCAATGCGTTAAAGATTTGAATGCTAAATACCGCGATGGCGTTCGTTCGTTCCGCATCGAGAAAATCTCCGGCGGCTACCAGATGATGACACTGTCGGCGTTTAACCCGTGGATTACCAAGCTGATTAAGGTTCGCTCGGACAACAAGCTCACACCGGCGGGTCTGGAAACACTGGCGATTGTCGCCTATAAACAGCCGATTATGCGGGCCGACATCGAAGCGATCCGCGGCGTCGCTTCCGGCGAAATCCTGCGAAACCTGATGTACAAGGGAATGGTTAAAATCGTCGGCCGCGCCGAAGTTATCGGCCGCCCCATGCTCTACGGCACAACAAAGAAGTTCCTCGATGTCTTCGGCCTAAACACCCTCAAAGACCTCCCGAAAATTGAAGAACTCAAAGCCCCTCAATAATGGGAAAGCGGGCGTCCCGCCTGCGTTAGGTAAAAGTGCGACCGGGACGCCTGCATTCCCAGTGCAAGCCCTCCTGCGATGGTTCCGCGCGAACGCTCGGGATTTGCCGTGGCGGAAGAATCGTTCGCCGTATGCGGTTTGGGTATCCGAAGTAATGCTCCAGCAAACACAGGTCGCTACCGTCATTGACTACTACAATCGGTTTATGAAACGATTTCCCACGGTTGAAAAACTGGCACGGGCCAGACAGGATACCGTACTGAAACTCTGGGAAGGGCTGGGCTATTACAGCCGGGGACGAAATCTGCACAAAGCCGCTAAACTCATTGCCAGCAACTACAGCGGGCAACTGCCGGACACCATCGAAGAACTGCAAAATATCCCCGGCATCGGACGATACACCGCCGGAGCCATTGCGAGTATTGCGTTTAATAAGCCCGCACCAATCCTCGACGGCAATGTCATCCGCCTGCTGTGCCGCGTTTTTCGCATCAAGGATAATCCCAAAGACGCCGCCACACAAAAGAAGTTGTGGGACATGGCTGATACGCTGGTACACACAAAGCGCCCGGGCGATTTTAACGAGGCGATGATGGAATTGGGTGCAACTGTTTGTACGCCGCAAAATCCCCTGTGCCAATCGTGTCCGCTGCGAAAAAACTGCACCGCATTTGAACACAATGAACAGGAAGCCCTGCCGTTGAAACAAAAACAAAGAAAACTGCCGCACTATACAATTGTGGTTGGGGTCGTCTTTAGCAATGGCAAGGTGCTGATCGATAAACGCCGCCAAAACGCCTTGCTCGGCGGGTTATGGGAGTTCCCCGGCGGTAAAAAGAAAACCAGCGAATCCTTCAAAGCCGCCGTCGCCCGCGAAGTAAAAGAAGAAACCGGTATCGAGATTGAAGTCGGCAAACGGCTTTGCATCATCAAGCACACCTATTCACACTTTAAGATAACACTCCACGCCTACCTGTGTGAATACAAATCAGGAATCGCCAAAACACTCGGCTGCGACGCGGTTAAATGGATACCACCCGAAAATCTGACCCAGCACGCTTTCCCCGCGGCCAATGTCAAAATTATCGCGGCCTTGAAAACACAACAAAGCAGACAAAAGCGTGAAACGGAAGCGACACGATAAAAGCGGAACCACAGGGAATCCCATCCCTGCGCTTCGGGCTATTGTGTCTCATCGAAATCCGCCTGTAATATCTGGCCCATCTGGGCAGTCAGTCCCTCGATCTGATCCTCGGTCAGGTGGGGATTGACGACCTTTCCGAAACGATCCTGGCCGGTTACTTTGAGCGTCCAGACCTCGGCGCCGTCGTCATCAATTTTGCAGCTATCATATTTGAGCTTTCGTTTTCGCATCAAAATCAGCGTCAGCACAAAGCGAAAATTGATCTTTTCGGGGTCCGTCTCTTCGGCCAGCCGATCAAAGAAAGCCATCAGCATCGCATCGTCAATGAACAGCTTCTTTTTCTCTTCAGGGTCAGGCAACCTCGTCTTCCAGAAGCAATATACCTCCGGCTGACTCTCGTTCCAGTAATCAACGCTGAAATCCTGCCGCACCAGCCCCTCGTCCGTCTGAACCAGCGCCGCAACGAATTCCTCGCCGATCTCAAACTCCCGATCAGTCCCGCTGCACTGCCCCAACGATTTCTTAATTTCCCAATCTGCCATTGTCTATATCAATCCTTTTAATTCAGGTAAATAGCTGTTCTTGTTTCCACAAAGGGTTTATCCGAATGGTCTACCTTACGCTTTTGCATTCCATTAGATTAGATAGTTCAACGCTTTGTCGCAGTCTTTTTGGATTTGTTGTTTCAGTTGTTCTTTTGTTTCAAACCGCTGCTGATGGCGGATAAACCGCATCAAATCAAAGCCCAGCCATTTGCCGCGCAGGTTCTCGACATGGTCTTCCAGCAGATGCGCCTCCAGCAGCAGTGGATGATCGCTGAGAAATGTTTTGGCCCGGCCGATACTAATCGCCGCCGGACGGCGAAGGCCTCCAAATACAACATCCTCAAGACAGTCGCCAACAACAACATAACCGGCATAGACGCCCTCGGCGGGGATGACCTGGCCGGTCGCTTCGATATTGGCCGTTGGGTAGCCGAGTTGTTTGCCGATCCCCCGGCCGGGAATCGTTTTTCCAACCAGACGAAACGGACGACCCAGTATCTGCGAAGCGCCGCGAGCGTCGCCGCTGGCCAGCAATCGCCGAATCGAACTGCTGGAGCATTTTTCGGTCGCATTTTCACCATTAATGTCAACAAACGGCACTTCGACCACCTCAAACCTGCGGGGGCCGCCGAATTGGCGCAGCGTTTGGATCGTACCGCTGCGCCCGTAACCAAAATTAAAGTCCGGCCCTTCAACCATCACGGACGGGGACAGATTCGCCATCAAAAACTCATCGACAAAGTCCTCCGGCGACAGATTCAGCAGTTTCAAGCTGTCTTTAATAACGATCAGCACATCAACGCTAAGGGATTCCAGCAACAACGACTTCATTTCAAGCGGGGTCAGTATCCCCGGAGCGTGATCGGGATTCAGCAGTACCGCCGGATGGGGGTCAAAGGTCATCACAGCGACCTGTGTTTGCCTTTCGCGGGCAATTTGGCGAGCCGTCGTAAGTATCGCCTGATGGCCGCGATGAACCCCGTCAAAGTTGCCGATGGTCAGCACCACCCCTTTAGGCAGGCTGTTTAGTTCCCGATGATCTTCTATAATCCGCACTGAGCATCTCCGTTGATTCAATAAGCAACCGTATCCTACCGATAACCGCCGCCGCCGGCAAGGATATAATGGAACACAGGCATCCTGCCTGTGCAGGGGCAGCGATTTTCGTTTATGGAATGAATTAAGGTGTTTGTTGAACTCTTACTGTCGCATAAGCGCAGGCAAGATGCCTGCGTTC
>QNBU01000087.1 GCA_003644215.1 Planctomycetota bacterium | reverse complement strand
GGCTTGGGCCATATCGACCTTTGTCTTGTACCTCCTGACCCCTTCTTTCATCAGCCTACTGATTTCGCTCACGTCAAAATTCATACTCTCGACTCAATCTCAGTCTTTTTGATTTTCAATCTGTTTCGCTCGCTCCACGACCGCATCGACAGTCCGATCAAGAATCGTTCGCACCGAATTGTCGATCATCAGATCGCCCTTTCGGATCACGATACCGCCGATGATATCCGGGTCCACCGTTACCGACAATTTAATCTCAGCATTGATGGCATCCCTGATGTCACTTCTGATCCTTTCAAGCTCGCCGTCCTGCGGTTCCTTAGCCAGCGTAACTTCGATCCGGTGCAGATGTTTATGTTCGTCGGAAAGCGTTTGATACCGCTGTCCGATGCCGTGCAGAAAGTTCATCCGGTTCCGCTTGGCCAGCACACACAAAAAGTCCAGTGTTAAACCGTTAACTCGATCCTTAAACACCCGGCGGACGATCTGTGCCTTTTCGGCTGGCTTGACCTCACTGAGCGTCAGCAGTGACAAAAACTCCGGCTCATCCTGAAGAATCCCGCCGATGGCCCCAAGATCGTCCATCACCTGATCGATCAACCCGGCCTCCTGAGCCAGCTCAAACATCACATCACTGTAAATCTCATGAACAATATGTTTCGCATTACGAGCCATTTCGATTTATTATCCCTGCTGTTCTTTCAGCCGGGCAATCGCCTCGTCAATCAGTTTTTGGTTATCGTCGCCGTCCAGCGTTTTGCCAAAGACCTCCTGGCCCAGCTTGCGAATAATATCGCCGGTCTGGTCCCAGAGTTCGTCGGCGGCCTCCAGTCGCTCACGGTCAAGGTCGGCCTCGGCACGAACCTTTTTCTCCTGGAGTTCTTTTTGTGTTTTTCGGTGGACTTCCTTGGCCTGCTTTTCGGCTTCTTTGGTGCGAGCGCCAATGATGTCCCGCCCCTGTCGCTCCGCGTCGGCCAGTTTGGCGCCGTACTCGCCGAGTACTTTTTTGGCCTCGGCCCGCGTTTTTTCCGCATCGGATATCTGCTTTTCGATATGTTCGGTACGGTTGGTCAACCCAGCCAGCATCGGCTTCCAGGCAAACTTCCACAACACCACCAACAGCACACCAAACCACACCAGCGTCCAAAGGTACTCACCCGGACCATAGCCGAAAAGCTTAAAGTGGCTGGCTTCCTCTGGGTCGGCATGTTCGGCCTCGGCCGCCATCACTGGTAGCGACAGCAGACACAATAGCCACAGAACCGTTATGATCCCGCGATATCTCATCGATTATCCCCGGTCTTCAGAATTCACTCTTGTTTACAAAACCGCCAGCAGACAGATGATCAACGCAAACAGCGTAACACCTTCGATCAGAGCCGCGGCGATAATCATCGTCGTGAAAATTCGTCCGCCCGCTTCCGGCTGTCGTGCGATTGCCTCAACAGCGCTGCCGGCTAACTGACCGATGCCCTTACCGGCTCCGATGACGATCAAGCCGGCGCCAAGTACACCGCCCAAAACACCAAGACCTTTGGCCAGAGCATCAAAGTTGTGGATGACCTGCATCGACGACTCCGGCTTAACTTCCGTAGCAACCTCTGCCAGCATCATTGGAACCATCATAATCATTTCTAACATCTTGCTAAAACCTCCAAAAAAATGGGTTAACTTCCTTTAACTACAAACTCCGAACCACGAACTAACTAATGTTCTTCGTTAATTGCGAAACCAATAAAAATAGCTGTCAAAAAGGTGAAAATATACGCCTGCAAAAAGGCCACAAAAATCTCCAGTAAACTCATCAAAGTCGTCGCCAAAATCGAAGAGAATGCCACCATGAAATTCTTAAACAAAATAATAAATCCCAACAGCACCGCCAACAGGATGTGTCCGGCCAGAATATTTGCAAACAGCCGAATGGCTAACGAAAACAAACGCACAAACGAACTGACCAATTCCATAAAGAACATAAACGGCATCATCGGCCACGGTACTGGCGGCGCCAAAGTCGCAAAATACTTCACAAAACCCTTTTCATAAATGCCGGCGGCGTGGAACAATAAAAACGCAAACGACGCCAGCGCTCCGGTTACATACAGGTTCGCGGTCGCCGCACCGGAAAGATTGTTTTGCTCACCGATAAGGATGCCAATCGCCGCATTAAACGGAACCATCCCCAGAAGATTCAGGGTCAGGATAAAAAAGAAAATCGACCACAAATAACCTATATACCGGTCAGTGTGGCCCTTGAGAAACGGACGGCACACATCTTCTCGGATAAAAACACAAATCGTTTCAATAATATTGTAAAAGCCATTCGGGACAAGTTGGCGTTTTCGGATAACCAGCGGCAAAGCGATCATCAGTACAATCGAGCCCACACCGACCATAAGCATATGGTTTGTAAACGCCAACTCCTTGCCCATGATTGAAACGCTAAAGAGTTCGTGACTGATCACATGTTCAAGCGGATTCAGCTTAGCTAATAAGCATGTCCCATACATTGCCATGTATTTTTTGTTTCCGATCTTTTAATTCACTGTTTCGCAGTACCCACAGGGCAAACCATGTATCAACGGCCAGAAAGCCGAGATAGTAAACGCCCAAAAACAAGACAAACCAACTCCGGTGTATACTGGTAAAAAGCGTAATTATAGCAACTCCGACCCCACCAATCAACAACCGAATAACACAAGCGATCATAACGCCTACCATGACCCAATAAATGTCCCGACCCCATGTCTTACCGACAGCATACAGGCCCAGCAGCCCCGCCACAGCCGCGACGATCATCGAAAAAAGACAGGCCTGGTTGACATGTGCGCCGCCGGTTTCGCTAAGTCGATAGATGAACATAGCCCCCAAAACGACTAAAAACAACATTCCGGCGACTTTTCCCCACGGAAAAACCATAAAAAACGGACTTGGCTGGTTGTTTTTCATCCTCATTGGTCCGTTTCGTCGTCGCAGCTTTCCTGGTCAAATTCCTGTTCGGTCTGCTTAGCGCGTTTGATAATGATGTACATCATCACCGCAAATCCAATAAAAAAACCCAGAATCATCCATCCCGGGCTGGTATTCTCAAGCTTATCGAGCCAATAGCCGCCAAATACAAAAAAACCGATAACTAAGCAGAATTCTATGCCAACGCCCATCCATCGAAACGCCGCACGATAAAACGATGCGTCGGTTGGCTGGTTTTTCCGCCTTCGAGCCATAGAATCCTTTCCCATTAGTGTGGCACGGGCTTCGGAGCCCGTGAATCTATGTAGCGTGGGCTTTCAATCCGCCAATCACGGCCAGGATGGCCGTGCCACTACGATTTCGACTGATCGAGAATCAGATTTTTGACCTGCTCGCTCGGCAGATTCAGGGCGCCATAGGCCCCGGCCGCCGCCGAACGCAGATTCGCATCGGTCTCTGTCGAGCTGACCAGCCCATAAATCACTTCGATCTGTTCGGTCAACAGTAGATTCGCATTGATCTTCGCCGACAAGGCCAGTGAGCCAAAAGCGGCAATCCGAACACTGTTATCGCTTTGCTCATCCATCGCCATCGCCGCGATTGCCCGCTGTGCCTGTGGGCTTTCCAGGTGAGCCAGCACCCCTGCAGCCAGCACACGCATTTGCGGGCTGGATTTTTGCGTAACCTCAATCAGAGCTGGCATCGCTGTTGACAAGTCCACAATCTTGTTTCGCACGACCGCCAGTTTATACATCGCCCCAACGGCTCGCAGTGCATAGTTTTGAGCCACTTCTGGCCCAATTTCATCGATGTCCTGTCCAAGAACCGCCTCGGCCAGATTTTCGGCGATCAAATCACTGCCGACAAAACCATTGACCGGATTGGCCTCGGCAAAAGCAATCGCCGCGCTGTACCGCACCTTACGATCCGAAAAACTCAATGCTTTGGCCAGCGGTTGTTCGGTCTCCAATCGGACCAGAAGCGATTTTTCGCCCGCATTGACCGCCATCGCCTCAACAACACCTAAAGCCACATACGCATCCTTGTCATTAATCGCCCGTTCCAGTGCCTGATGCAGATATTCCGGCCCCGCCGTAGTCGCATAGGTCGTCGCGTCAGCATGTCCGACATCGAAGTACTCCGGCATCGGCTCGCCGACAGATTCGGCACGGAAAAACGCCGCAATCCACAGTCCAATCGCTTTACCGGCTGCCGCGTCCGCCTTCAAGGTCCATTCACAAACACGCATCGTCATCAGTTCATCGAAGTATTCTTTGTTGACTTCCCGGCGAATCAAGGTCTGCTTGCCGGCGTCCCAGAACCACACATTCGCAAAATCATATTCAGCCGCCGCAGCCAGTGAGTCATCCTGGTCGTAGTAATTCTCACCCAACCGGAAAAACAACTCCGCGGCGGGAATTTTCAGTGCGCCGCTGTCAATCCGCTCGATGGCAGCGGTCGCCTGTGTCCTGATGACCTCCGAATCAGTGGTCTCGATTTCATATTTCAAATACGCCAGCGGTTCATAATACCCGATCTTGCCAAGCGATCGGATAATTTCAACCTTAACGGCCACATTCTGCATCTGCAATGCCGCCACCAACGGACGGATCGCCGGTCGGCCAATCTTCGGCAACGCTTCGGTGATATAAGCTAACTCATTTTTCCGGTCCGGGTCGGCCATCGCCGCCAGCATCTGAGAAACCGCGTATTCGCCAGCGTTTTTGAGCCGCTGCTCGGCGGCAATGCGACCCTTGATGGTCGTACTGAGCCGCTGAATCTCCTGTGAAATGATCTTCGGATCAGTCCGGCGAATATACCGCCCCTCTTCGATCAGGTCGAGAACCTTACCGCTGACTTCGCGCAGTTCATCACTGTCGGCGTGTATCTTCAGCAACAGACGGTAACCCTCCTGATTTTTCTCAGACAAATCCAGAAGAAGTGTCGGGTCTGGCTGGCTTTCAATAATCTGCTCGGCATAACTCCCGGCAAGCTCGAACCGGCCAATCGCCGTGTAATGCAGGAAATCATTCCAGTTTTCTTCCAACTCAGCCCCATACAATGCCGGACATACCAACAAACCCGCCAACATCACCCATATCAAAGAACTTTTGTGTCTCATCGACAATCTCCAAATAAATTAGTCCGTTCTCACCCTGCGACAAACACTCCAACTCTATACCTGATAAAAGGTTACAGAAAATAGGTATAGACAGACCGAATGCACGCTTTCTATTATAGAGACCGCCGGGCAAATCGTCAATGAAAAACCGTGTTTGGGTACAAAGTTCAGCGTTTATCACAACTGTAGAGATGATGTTGTTGGATATACTGCAAAACACCTGTGGGCAGCGCGTCCGGCGGTACGCCGCCGCAAGACAATTGGCGACGGATTTCGGTGCTGGACAAGTCAATCCGAGGCGTGCGGACGATGTCCCCTTCTAACTGCTCGACACAAGCCAAAGAAAAGAGGC
>QNBU01000086.1 GCA_003644215.1 Planctomycetota bacterium | reverse complement strand
AGATATCGCTGAGATTCAGGTTGAGTGGGATGCTGCGACCAAGGACATTCCCGCTGAGGCGCTTCGGTTTTTTAATCGTGTCGCTGATACCTATGATGGTGAGGCCATGGCCGAAGTTGAGCAGGTCGATGAGAAATCGCAGTCTTATAGTTGCGGCGGCTGTTTTATGAGAGTCCCGTCTGAGATTGTCAATGTACTTACCGGCAAAGATGAAATTGTTTGTTGTTCCAATTGCACGCGGATTTTGTATCTGAAAGAGTCCGAATAGCAGAATAAAAAACAGTCGGGCCGGCGTAAAAATTGCGTCGGCTTTTTTTTGTGCAGCATCCAAGATTATTGAGTTGAGGTAAGCGTGGCAAAACAGGTTATACTATACACTGACGGCGGAAGCCGAGGTAACCCCGGCCCCGGTGGAGCGGGATTTGTGATCAGCACCCCGGCGGGGTGTCCGATTTTGGCCAGAGGAGTTTTTCTGGGCCAAACGACGAATAATGTGGCCGAATACACTGCCGTACGAGAAGGGCTTGCTGCGGCCAAAGAGATGCAGGCCCAATCGGTACGGCTTTTTAGCGACAGCCAATTGCTGGTTCGCCAACTCAACGGACAGTACAGGGTCAAGAGTCCAAACCTCAAAGACATTTACGCCGACTGCATCAAATTATTGGCCTCTTTCGCTTCGTGGCAGGTAACGCACATTTACCGCGAGAAGAATACCGAAGCTGATGCGATGGCCAATCAGGCGATGGACAAGAAGGGGAATGTTGAGACACGGCACACATCATCGAGCAAATCCGAGAGTGAAAAACTGCGAATAGGCATTTTGCTCAGCGGCGGCGGCCGGACCATGACCAATATCCAAAAGGAAATTGAGGACGGATGTCTCAATGCTGAGATCGTTGTCGTCATCAGTTCATTATCAAATGTCAGGGGCGTCCAATTGGCCCAAGGTTTGGGGTTCAATCCGGTGATCATCCGCAAAAAGGATAATCCTGATGTCGAGCAGTTCAGCGAAAAGATTGCTAAAACACTCGATGAAGCACAGGTCGATTTGGTCGTTCAGGCCGGCTGGATGTGCCTGTGGCATATACCGGCCAATTATCAAAACCGCGTAATGAATATCCACCCGGCATTGCTGCCTGCTTTTGGCGGGCAGGGGATGTATGGCCATCATGTGCATGAAGCCGTCGTCAAAACCGGCTGCAAGGTGTCGGGTTGTACCGTCCATTTCTGCACCAATGAATACGACGCCGGCCCGATCATCGTCCAGCGAACCTGTGAGGTCAGAGATGATGACGATGCAGACACCTTAGCCGCCCGCGTTTTCGAGCAGGAACGGCTGGCCTACCCCGAAGCGATCAAACTATTTGCAGAGGGGCGGCTAAAGGTCCAAAACGGTATCGTTTTGAAACAAGCTTAGCAGGTCACCGCTTTCCGTCCCAGAGGTATAGGATCCGCGGGGCGGCGATTTTTTCGAGAATCTCAGATTCGATACTGATTGCCCCTTTGCTCTGGGCGCCCATCATTGACAGCAGCGAGAACACCTCATCATAGGATACCACTTTGGCGCCCGAAATCTGAGCCATTTGTTCGGCCTTATAAATCGCATCATCGAGGTAGCCCACCACATCGATCAGTTTGTTTTCCAATGCCTGCTGTGCGGTATAGATGCTGCCGTCGGCCAGTTGGCGAATCTGATCCGCCGACAAAACATCTTTGCGGCCTTGGTAAACCAACTCCACAAACCGGTCATAAGCGGGCGTGATAACTCGCTCCATTAGGTATCGTTTTTCTTCGTCTGTCGTCTCATTGAACATGCTGGGCCAGTCCTTGCGCGGGCCGCTTTTGATGGTTACCGGATCAATACCGAGTTTTTCTTCCAGCAGACCTTTAATCACCAGATGATTCATAATCACACCGATCGAGCCGGTAATGACGGTGGGTTCGGCCATGATTTCATCACACGCGACAGCTGAATAATACCCGCCGGAGGCCGCGATGGACTGCATAAATGCCAGAACCGGCTTGTTCGTGTGTTCTTTGAATCGGCTGATATAATAATGAATCTGGTCACTGGCCGCAACGCCGCCGCCGGGGCTGGCGATCCGCACGATCAATGCCCTGACATGGCTGTCCTCCTCGGCTGTTTTAAGTTGTTTCTGAACCCATTCGCTCATTTCCCCATTGATTACACCTTCAATATCAACGATGGCGATTTTATTGGAGCGATCCCCATCGACCAATACCTTCTCGATAATGCCGTCATCGGCCGAAACACTGCTGCCTGCGAGTACGACGCCCATGCCGACCATGCCTAAGAGCATAAAGCCGTTTGCCAAAATTGACAGCCCCAGCACGATTGTAAAAAAGATTTTCCAGCCGGAACCTTTCTTTTTCTTTGGATACGGGTCATAGACGGCACTTGAGAAATCCGCGATATTGACGGCCGGCGGGGCCTGTTGCGGCTGATCGGTATTGCCGGAGTCCTGCGTATTGTCAAAATCCATATGCTTATCCTTTCGTTAGGGTTTGTGTGATTGGGTCAAAATTATACGCTCCGGCTATGGACCTGTCAACCAATCCTTGACAAGCGACAAATTTGCACCATAATAAGGCCTCGTTTCCCACAATATGATTTGATAATCTGTCGTAGGCGTTCACGCTTTAGTGCGTGAGAAGAAAAAACGAGCTAAAGCTCCAACTCCAAACAGGGGCGATTGGTTTTAAGATGGCGTTTCCAAAAAAACAAAAAAAGAAGAAAAAGCACCGAAATCCCGTCATGGACTGGTTGGGCTATGCGGCGATGCGGATAGCACTGTTTATATTGTTTCTGTTTCCGGTGCGGTGGTGTCTGCGGTTTGGGTGTTTCCTGGGCAACCTGATGTGGAAGCACTACCATCGCGGCCGCAAGCGGGCGATGGACAATCTGCGGGCCAGTTTTCCCGACAAGGACGAGGTGTGGCTGGCCGAGACGGGTCGGAAGTCGTTCCAGCATATTGTGATGCTGACGATTGACCTGATGTTTTCGCCGCGGCTGGTTCGCAAGGACAACTGGCGGGGCTATGCGAGGGCGATTAACTTTGAACGGCCCAAGTGGCTGATGCAGGAGGGCAAGGGGGTGCTGATGCTGACCGGCCATTATGGCAACTTCGAGATTATGGGCTTCGTGCTGGGGCTGTTTGGGTTTAATGTCTATAGCATCGCCCGGCCGCTGGACAATCCGTTTATCAACAAGTACCTCTACGGCATCCGCGAGAAGCACGGCCAGAAGATTATCGATAAAAAAGGCGCCGCCGACCAGATGGCCGACCTTGCCGAAGAAGGGGCTACGCTGTGCTTTATCGCTGACCAGGATGCGGGTAAAAAGGGGGTGTTTGTGGACTTTTTTGGTCGAAAGGCCAGTTCGTACAAAAGCATCGGGCTGCTGGCGTTGCAGTATAATATGCCCATCGTCGTGGCGGCGTGCCGTCAAACGCCGGGGGAGTTTTTCTTTGAAGCCGAGATCAGCCGTGTCATTATGCCCGATGAATGGGCTGAAAAGGATAGCCCGCTCCAATGGATTACGCAGGAATACAACACCGAACTGGAGCAGCTCATTTGCAAGGATCCTAGCCAATACTGGTGGCTCCACCGCCGCTGGAAGACAAGGCCGAAAGAAGAGCGCAAGCAGTCCTGATCGCAATGAAGAATAAACCGCCGCGATTCTTAGTGGCCCCAATCGCACCGGAACAATGGGGTTTGTCCGGTTTGGGTTGGCAGAAAATCCTTGACAAACGCCCGGTCCGGCCGGTATCATAGCGTGTACTGATCACGATGGAAAACTCCCGTTTTTGTGCGGTTGCAGCAGTGTTATCTCGGTACGCCGGGACAGGTTTCGGCGTTGCCGGCGGGAGTTTCTTGCCCTATACGAGGGTGTAGAATCATTATTTAAGGAGTATGCTGGTGGGTCGAAGAAGCCATAAATCCATTATTTGCACAATGTTAGCCGGGTTCTGGATAGGGCTGCTCTGCCTGTTGGGTTCGGGGTGCAGCGACAATCCCGAGGCCAAAGCCGCCAAGGAAGTGCGACACCAGACGGCCGAGGCGGTTCAGATGTCAATGACCGAAAAGGATTACGGTGCGGCTCAGCAAAAAGTGATGGCGTCGCTGCAACAAAACCGGCCTCAGGGACTGACGAGGGATGCGGCGTTGTTGGCCAGTGGGAATCTTGCTTTGGTAAAGGGCCGGCAGATGCAGGCGGATTTGGACCCCAAAGTATGGCGACTTCGCACAAGCACGAATCAATTAGAGGAGATTCTGCGGAGTTGTGAGAAACTTCTGATCGAAAAGGAGCAGGTCGGGATGCTTTTGGCGGCGGAGGATCAGGAGATTGTTGAACTCCGGAAATTACTTAGCGGCGATGACCAGACCGAAGGTCTAAATGAGCAGTTCGAGCAGATTGACGCACAGAGGCAGCAGTTGCTGTCGCAAAAAGCACCGATGCAGGCCGACAGAGAGAAAGTCCAGGCAACTTTAGATGAGTATCAAGGCGATGCCGATGCGCTGATGCGTCAGGCCGAATTAGCCAAAGGGGATGCTCGCCTCGATCTTGAAAAGCAGGCGTTTGCTGTTTTGCAGCAACGAAAGGATCATTACATTAAGGCGCAGTCGCTGGAAAATGAAATCGCTATCCTAGATGACGGTGCTGCTCTGGTTCAGGCGCGTTTCGACGGATTGACTCAGAACATTCAGGATATCCGGCAGCGGACAGAGGCCATTGACGCCTCGCCGACGCGGACGGCCATTAAGCAGCAGATGCGACAGACAGAACAAGCCATCAACGACCATCAGCAGCGTCTCGCCGAAGCGTCCGACGCGATCGCGACTGAATTGGCGGCCTATCGCAAAATTTCTGATCAGATGTGTGCTGTATATGAGGAGGCGTTCTCTGAGTTTGAGAAAATTCGTTCACCCGATGCGGCCTTTGCGGCAACCGTTCGGTTGGCCGACAGCGCTCATCAACTTGCATTGGCCTGTTCGATGTCCGTAAGGGTTCACAAAGATTTATCGGAACGATTGCAGGGCTTACTGGACACGACGGAGGCACTGTTTGTATCGGCGATGCAAAGTAAGTTGCCGATACAGTATGATGTTGCGGATTACAAAAAGAAGGCTCTCGCTCATTTTGATCGGTCCATTGAAATCTACGAAAAGGCCTTTTCACGAGCCGGCCGAATGGGTTCTGGCGCCAAGTGCAGTCTGCTGAAATCAAAGCTGCTCGCCCTGTATGGTAAGATGCAGTTTGCGGATTTAATGGAAGAATTTGAGCTGGCGAATTCGGCGGAAACAGCGGTGGATGAGTTAATCCGGATAGGCAGCGAGCTGGGCGTCTGTTTTACCCAGTCGGAAATAATGCGGCTAGTTACCAATGAGGGACTCAATTACCTCCCGTCGCTTCCTTTGAATATGGAGGTCTTTGTTGAAGGAAAAAAACAAGAGCTTTCCGCATGGCGGCGTCTTCCGATT
>QNBU01000085.1 GCA_003644215.1 Planctomycetota bacterium | reverse complement strand
CTCGAACATCTCGGCCTTAACATTGCCCATCAGACCGGTCAATTGATCGACCATTTTGCTGCCCCAACCAAGAGAGCCAATGATTCCAACGAACTTTGTCTTGGGACGCAGGGCATTTACCAATGCCGCACAATAAACCGCCTCCGGATGGGCGCCGGTCAAAACCGTCGGCGAACCAATAATGACCGTCGCTGTGTCCACCAGATCAACAACCATCTCGCCCAAGTCGGCAACGGTCAGATTAAACTGCTGAACCGCGATATTTCGCTCGATCAGGGCCTCGACCAGATACTCGACCATCTTGCCGGTACTTCCGTGCATCGAAACAAACGGCACGACGACCTTGTTGGCAATCCTATCCTCATCGACCCATTCGGTATAGGCATCGATAATCGCTTGGGGTTTGTCCCATACCGGGCCGTGGCTGGGCGCAACCATCTGAATGTCCAGCGGCTCAAGTTTTTTTAGATTCCCGCGAATTGTTCTGCGAAACGGCATCATAATCTCGCCGTAATACCGCTTGGCCCCTTCGATTGTTCTGGCTTTATCGGTCACAAACAGATCGCCTGTGGCCAAATGCGAGCCAAAGAAATCGCAGGAGAATAAAATTTGATCTTCAGCCAGCCAGGTACTCATCGTTTCCGGCCAGTGAACCCACGGCGTATAGATAAACTCCAGTGTCTTATCACCCAGCGACAGGGTCTGGCGGTCTTCGACCTCAATGATTTGATCTTCGTCGATATGCAGATGGTCAATCAGCATCTTGGCGCACTTGGGGTTGGTCACGACCTTGGCGTCGGGGTACATCATCAGCATATCCGGGATACTGCCGGAGTGATCCTGTTCAGCGTGATGACTGATGATATAGTCAATCTTGTCGGTACCGGTCTTGAGCAGATGCCCGATCAGCAAGTCCACCTTTTCCGGATCCACTGTATCCAGCAGCGCCGTCTTTTCGCTGCCCTTGACCAAATAAGCATTATAGCTGGTCCCGTGCGGCAAGGGAATCAACTCGTCAAACAGCCGCCGGTCCCAGTGCTGAACGCCAACGGCATACACATTATCAGCAAGAGTTCTCATGTTGTTACCTCAAAATGATCGTGTTAATGTTAATGTGGGAATATACGAAATACAGGACTCTATGTTCATGCCCGGCACCTCTATATTCGTATTTTAATAATTCAGGGCCTCTATCTCAAAGTGTGCCTGCGGATGGTCGCACGCAGGACAAGTGCCGGGTGCTTCGGGGCCTTCGTGGACGAATCCACAATTACGGCAGACCCAGCGGGCTTTTTCGCCGCGTTTGAAAACCTGGCCCTTTTGGATATTCTCACGCAACTTGAGATAGCGGTCGCGGTGTCGCGCTTCAGCATTGGCGATCTTGCCGAAAACAGCCGCGATTTTCTTGAATCCCTCTTCATCCGCAGTCTTGGCAAAGCCCGGATACATTTCGGTCGTTTCATAATCTTCACCTGCCGCCGCTTCGGCCAGATTTTCTTCAGTCGTTCCGATTACACCGGCCGGAAATGACGCGCAAATTTCCACCTCGCCGCCTTCGAGAAACTTAAACAACCGCTTGGCGTGTTCCTTTTCCTGGTTGGCCGTTTCCTCGAAGATCGCCTGAATCTGGACAAAACCCTCTTTTTTGGCCTTGCTGGCAAAATAGGTGTACCTGTTGCGTGCTTGTGATTCACCGCAGAACGCCGTTAAAAGATTTTTCTCTGTCTGTGTCCCCTTTAGACCCATAGTGCTGCCTCTCTTTCATTTGGTTGATGGTTACAAAATTACAAACCGCGCGGGCATAGCCCTTCTAAATAAACGGGTTTTTCGCATAATTTAGGACTGCCCATGAAGTTGAGCAGGAATCTCTGTATTGTCAAACGGTTCATAGTAAAAGTCAACAACTTTACCATATTTATACAGCGAAAATGCTGGTAGCGATCCAACGCGCCATCGAACCGAGGGGATTGGCCAGCCCCCTCGACCTGAAACACCGCACCAATATCGGCCAATGTCAACAGGGTGCGGTTAACCGTATTCGGCGAGATGCTTCTGATTTTATGTTTTTGGCATTCGCCCGGATCGTAAAAAATGCTTGGCCAGGACAACGCACTGTTTGGCGATACTTTTGCAGATATGCGGAAATGTGAACCGCAGCGGGGTCTGGACGGCGGGTTTAAAGTCCGGACAGGCCGGTTTCACAAAGACATCGCCAACACTATTGATTGGCTCGTCTGTGGGTAGTGCGATCCCCATTTTTCCCGCCGTAACCAAAAGCGGCAGGTCGCCTGCATCAAAGCCGACCAAGTCGCAACACACCCGTTCACAGGCCACCGGGTCCGTACCGGCGACAAGATAGCCGACTTCTCGCGGCTGACCATTGATCGGACCCTGCCCTTCCATCGCAACGATTCCGTCAATGATGTTCAAGACAGGGTTTAATTTTTGATAAATCCCAATAATCATCCGGCAAAATGATTCGACCTCCCCGCCGCGTGCAAAATGCCAATAGGCCTTTTCCTTACCCGCCAGTCCACCTATACAGCCATACATATTCTTAAACGCAAACGACGCCCCAAGCTGCTGATGCGCTTTGAGCTTGGGCAGGTTAATGATGGTATCGGCCTCCATCGCCACCCGGCTGATCCCTACGCTGGCCCCGGCGATATCCATCCGAACGGGCCGATTGAGGTTCACGATCTCGGCATCGAGCTTCCTAAGTCGCTCATCAATCCCCAAGGCCTTCAGGCATCCGGCCGTGGCAGACCATGCCGGGGAATCGCCGACAACCGGAAAGCCGCCCGCCTCTTTAACAATCCGCGCCACTGCATAAATGACTTCCGGGTGTGTCTGAGCGGGAACCTCCGGCGGCTTTGGAACAATCAAATTTGGCTTAATTAGTACCCGTTGTCGGGGTTTGACAAAGCAGTCCACACCGCCCAGCAATTCAAACTGCCTGGAAATCGCCGAATAAACCTCCTGCGGATCGTAAGACCGGCATCGTTGGATCGCGACCGTATGCTCATGCTTTTCCAGCGATACCATCAATCCCCCACTGAATCGCAAATAATGATAAAAAACTGCACTTTGGGTCTTCGACCAGGAAGAAAAAACAGCCCTTTGTCCAGCGTCATTTCATCCGGGGCGCTTCGGGCCGGACCCAACAGAATAATCCCGCCCTCTTCAACGCGAACCAGCACCTGCCCAGCACGAATGGGTTGATAATCGACGGCGGCCTTGCCCATCACCAAGCGAATAGGCTCACCTCCCGGTTGCCATGTCGCCGGGAATAACTTTACCTGAGCCATCCCGCGAAACCTCAAATCCGGCTTAGCGGAAAAAACCCAGCCCAAAAAGCCCTGTGCGGGTGTTATCACCGCTGTGCCGCTTGCAGGTGTGAAATAGCGTATGGTCTCTGTCCCCCGCAAGACCGTACGAGAGACCGCCTCGGGCTTACCGGCAGGAAACATCAGCCGGGCCTGCCCCGTCCGAACCGCACCCATCCGGGCCAGCTTCTGTGCGATTTGGGGGCCGTCTTCAAAAGAACCAATACCAATCGCAAAACCATTCTCGCTAAAAGCCCCTCTGTTGGCGGCCCGTACCTCCTCACGAGACAACGAATCAATAATTTCTTTCAGTGTATCAACCGCATCCGGAATGACGGTGTAGGCCAGAACCCTGAAACTCATGAGAGAATCGGCGCCGGCAGGGTGAGAATCGTCTTGAAGATCGGATAGCTTGAGGCCCTCAATGGACGGACTCTTTGATGCAGGATCGTCCGGCTGAGAAATCTCGCATCCGGCGACAATCCAAACAGCTAAAAACAGAAATAGGCAACGGCATTTCATAGAAGTAGATTTTAGCTCCGCCTCAATAATATGTCAATACAGACACCCGCGTCAAAAGCACCCACTCGCGAAAGACAGTATAACACCTTGTATACCCTTAAGGGTAGTAAATTCCCGCGAGTAAAGTCGTAACTCGTTTTAAAAGTAGTTGCCGCGGACAGAACGGGAATTTTCAATCGTGATCAGTATAAAGCCAGATCGTTATGATTTTAGAAGATAATCACAGCTTTTTGAATCGCTTTGGGCTGCCTTGGTAACGGATGCCTATTACCACAGCGCGATTTGAGTGAGATTTGGGTTCCTTCAAGCCCGATACCCCGAGACGGCTTCGATGATGCGGTTGCGGTCCTGTTCGGTCAACCACCATCCAACGGGGATCGAAACCTGCTCAGAAACGAACTCATCCACACCCGGCAGTTTCGTTCGGAAATCCTGAAACATCGTATGGGTATCGTTGCGGGCGTGAACCGCCGAGGCGACAATCTGCTTTTCTTTCATATAAGCCATAAACGCATGCGGGTCTTTGGCACGGAGGGTATAGAGCCAGTAAGCCCCGTTGTGCTGACGGTCGTGCCGCAGGGTCTGAATCGATTCCAGATTCGCAAACGCCTTGTCATAGGCGGCGGCGTTGGCGCGGTGTTTGGCGACCGTTTCGCCGACATATTTAAGCTGCTCGAGACCCATCGTCGCAGCGACATCGTTCATGTGGAACTTGTAGCCGTATTCGAGAATATCGGCCTCGCAGCGGAAGTCCTTGCGGTTGGATGTACGGTCGATGCCGTACCACCGGAGCAGGCGACCCCGCTCAAGATCATCCTTACAGCGGCAGGTCAACGCCCCGCCGTCCACGGTGGTCATATGTTTGATGGCCTGAAACGAAAAGCAGGAAAAATCTGAATGGGAGCCGATGCGTGTGCCGTGGTATTCGCCACTGAAAGCGTGAGCGGCATCTTCGATGACTTTGATGCCGTGCTTTTTGGCAATCGCGTTGAGGGCAGCTAATTCGCAGGGGTAGCCGCCCCAGTGAACGCACATGATGGCCCTGGTCTTGGGGGTGATCTTCTTTTCCACATCCGCCGGGTCGATGTTGCCCGTCCAGGGATCGATGTCCGCCCAGACGATCTTGGCACCCATGGCCATGATCGGCTCATTGGTAGCGGTACAGGTCATCGCGGTGGAAATCACCTCATCGCCAACACCGACATTGGCCAGCCGCAACGCCAGTTGCAGCGCCGATGTACCGCTGTTTAGCCCCAGAACATTTTCGTTGCCGAACCACGGACCCAACTGCTGCTCGAATTCCTTGACCTTGGGTCCCTCGCCGATATAGCCGCTCATCAATACCTCGTTGAGCGGTTCCAGAACGCTCTTTGGCATAAAGACCTTAAACAGCGGAATCGCCGTGCCGCCGCCGGATAATAACGAATTGACGGATTTTTCTTTTGATTGTGTTTTCATCATAAAATTCCCGAATTTTTATTTTAGGTACGACATCTCGAAATGGGATTTTACCCCATATCGGCCAAAAAAGCTATTAAAAAACAATCATATTTGCCACAGAGAACACAGAGTTCACCGAGTTTTATCAAAAGAACACTAAAAATATGGTTCAACTCCCAAAAAGTTGGTAGAGTTGTTATTGGTTTCTGGGTTTAAGT
>QNBU01000084.1 GCA_003644215.1 Planctomycetota bacterium | reverse complement strand
ATATTAATATATCAATTTAATGAAACGGGTATGACTCGAGAATAATGATGACTAAAATGAACAAGAAAACAGCGGAAAGGGTTGCCAATACACTCAAAGCCATCGCTCATCCTGTTCGCCTGAGGATTATTGAATGCCTTGAAAATGATGAGAAGTGCGTCAATAAGATTGTCGAGTGCGTTGGCGGCAAGCAATCCATTACCAGTCAGCAGCTCAATATGATGAAAGATAAGGGCGTTCTTGCGTGTCGCCGCGATGGGGTAAAAGTGTACTATCGAATCGCGAATCCTAATGTTATCAAACTGTTACACTGCATTGGCAGTCACTGTAAAAACAAATGAAAGGTAAGAAACATGTCGGAAGAAAAAAAACAAACAGCAAATCGCTCGAAAGCTTGGGTCTCCGGTCTGGTCGGCATCCTTATTGGTTTTGCCCTGTGCGGTGTTGTGATGTTCATGGCGATGCCGTCGATGATGATCGTTACCAAGGAATGCCAGTTGGGATTCGACGAAACTATTGCGGCACTGGAAAAGCGGATCCCCGAACATGGCTGGATCGTTTCAGGCGGAAAAGCAATGGACTTAAATGCGTCACTGGCTAAAAACGGCGTTGATTTCAGGCCGCGTGTTAAGTTGATTAAGCTCTGTAATGCTGAACACGCTAAAAGCGTTCTAACGACGGATCGATGGGTTTCGTGTCTGATGCCCTGCACGATGGCGGTGTGGGAAGGCGATGACGGCAAGGTCTATCTGTCCGAGATGAATATGGGCCTGATGGCCAAAATGTTCGGCGGCAATATCGCCAAGGTCATGGGCGGCAGTGTGGCGCGTGAGGAAAAACAGATACTCAGCGGCCTTTTGAAAGATTAAATAAAAGAATGAAACCCAATGGGTTTTTGCTTTTCGCATATGGAGAGAGCCATGAATTTCAAACAAGCGATAACGGGTTTTTCGATCAGACATTATAAAGCGGTTGCCGCCGCAGTTGTGATGACAACCGTCACTGTCATGCTGTTGGCGGCGGTTCCCTCTATTTGGCCGGAAACATTTTCGGCGTTTAATTCTATTAAAATTGATACCGATCCGGAAAATATGCTTCCCCGCGATGAACCAGTGCGGGTGTTCCACAACCAGATGAAAAAGGAGCTTTCACTTTACGACATGGTTGTGGTCGGCATCGTCAATGAAACGCACCGGGATGGTGTATTTAATCCCGAAACGCTGGCTAATATCTACGAACTGACGGAGTTTGCCAAAACACTTCACTGGACCGAAGAGGGCCGGGAAGTGGGGGTCGTTGAAGTGGACCTGATCGCACCTTCTACGGTCGATAACATTGAACAGAGTGGTCCGGGGGTTGTGAAATTCGAATGGCTGATGTCGCAGCCCCCGCAAACAAGAGAACAGGCCCTGGCCGTTCGCCAAAAGGCCCAGCGAATCCCATTTCTTAACGGCACACTGGTCTCTGAAGACGGCAAGGCGATTTGTATTTACATTCCCTTAACGGATAAACATTTGAGCTATCGGGTGTATTCGGAACTTCAGAAAAAGACAGCAACGCTCTCCGGCAGTGAAGCGTATCACATCACGGGCCTTCCGGTGGCGGAGGATACCTTTGGCGTAGAGATGTTTATGCAGATGGCGATCTCGGCACCGACGGCGATGGTCGTCATTTTTCTGCTGATGCTCCTGTTTTTCCGCAAGCTGGTGGTGGTTATTTCGCCGATGATCGTGGCGATGGTGTCGGTTATTCTGACCATGGGCGCGTTGATTATCGCGGGCTTTCCCGTGCATATTATGAGTAGTATGATCCCCATATTTATTATGCCGATCGCGGTGCTGGATTCGATCCATATCATCAGTGAATTCTTTGAGCTGTACCAGCAGACCAAAGACCGGCGCCAGACCATGCTCAAGGTGATGGATGAGTTGTTTGTGCCGATGCTGTATACCTCATTGACCTCGGCGGCTGGGTTTGCTTCTCTGGCACTAACACCCATTCCGCCGGTCCAGGTCTTCGGTGTTTTTGTCGCCATGGGTGTAATGGTCGCCTGGTTGCTGACGGTGATATTTATCCCCGCGTACATTATGTTCGTCAAGCCGCAAACACTGGAAAGGTTCGGGGCCGTTCATATTCCAGATCAAGCCGCGCACACAACGCTCATGGGGCGCCTCTTGCATCGTATGGGGGTCGGAACCTATCGCTGGGCGAAACCTATATTGGCGGTTACGGCGATTGTTATCGTTGCCGCTTTTTACGGCATCAGCAAGATCAATATTAATGACAACCCCGTCAAATGGTTCAACCAGTCACATCCCATTCGGATTGCTGACAAAGTACTGAACGACCATTTTGGCGGAACCTATATGGCCTATCTGGCACTGAGTGCCGTTGATGAAGAGTTTGTCTCGAAAGATTTTATAAATGATTTTAATCAGCAGGCCCAAAAACAAGCAGACGGATTGAAAGAGGATTGGCCCCAAGCGGCCACCGTTTTCACTGAAATACAAACGATGACAACGGCATCACTAAAGAATGTTCAAAGTCGTCAGGAGGCGTTTGAGAGACTGTCCGGCTTAGTTGATGAAAAGCTCGATCAGGCCTCAGATGACAGGGCGGATGCGTGGGATGAAGCGAGCTTGTTTGTCGATCAGCAATATCAGCGAAACCAGGTATTCAAAGACCCCGCCGTGCTTGCGTACCAGACGCAATTGCAGCAGGCGCTTTTGGAAACTCAGATCGTTGGCAAGTCGAATTCGCTGGCGGATATTATCAGTACCGTTCACAGAGAATTGTTTGAAGGTGCAGACGACCAATATCGCATCCCCGACAGTTCAAATGCGGTCGCTCAGTGTATGATCACTTACCAATCCGGTCATCGGGCCGGCGACTTGTGGCACTTTGTAACACCCGATTATCGCAAGAGCAGCATCTGGGCACAGCTCACAAGCGGCGACAACAGAGATATGACCAAAGTGGTTAAAGCAATTGACAAGTTTATTGCCGAAAATCCGCCGCCGGTACCGCTGAAGTACGAGTGGTTCGGGTTAAATTATATTAATATTGTCTGGCAGGATAAGATGACAACCGGGATGCTGCAGGCGTTTACCGGGAGCTTTCTGGTTGTGTTTTTGATGATGACGATCCTGTTCCGTTCAGCACTGTGGGGTTTGCTGTCGATGATTCCGCTGACGATTACCATCGCGGCGATCTATGGTGCTGTTGGATTCGTCGGAAAGGATTACGATATGCCGGTTGCGGTGCTTAGTTCAATGGCACTCGGATTAGCGGTTGATTTCGCGATTCACTTCCTCGCCCGAAGCAGAGAGATGTACGCTTCTTTCGGTTCGTGGGAAAAGACTGTGCCGGTGATATTTGCCGAACCGGCACTGGCGATTACGCGAAATGTCATTGTGATTGCCGTGGGCTTTTTGCCCTTGCTGCTGGCTCCGCTGACACCTTATAATACGGTCGGTACCTTACTGGCTTCGATCCTGCTGGTTTCCGGCGTGGCAACGCTGTTGATTCTGCCGTCGCTGGTGCGGGTACTGGAAAAACGCCTGTTCGCAGACAAAAAAGTACTGGGAGCGAGTTGTAATTGTGTAACCTGCTCAGTTTCATCCATTACAATGGTTGCATTGATAGCCATCACTCTGCATCAGTACACAACGGCCGGCTGGGGTAAACTAACATGGTTCAGTGTTATCGCCATACCCGTTTTGGCGATGAGTTGCGGCTTATTATCAAGGCGCGGAAAATGTAAAATTCTTAATGAAAAAGAGGTAATTGGAAATGACTAAGAAAATAGCTCTAACAATTTTCATCTCAACATTACTGCTGTCTTATGGCACTGTTGTCGCCGAAACAGAAAAGACCGCCGCCGCGGAAACTCTTTCGGTCGATGAAATCGTGAACAAGACGAATCGCGTGGCCTATTATCTGGGCATAGACGGAAGCGCCCGGGTCAAGATGACCATTACGGACAGCCAGGACCGGCAGCGCAATCGTGAATTGACCATTCTTCGCTGGGATCAGCCGAATCCGGACTTGTCCAAAGAAGAGCAAAGTGAGGACGACGGCTATTGTGGCGGGCAGAAGACCTATGCCTTCTTTCATCGCCCGGCGGATGTTTCCAAGACGGTTTTTCTGGTCTGGAAGTATCTGGACAAAGACGATGACCGCTGGATGTATCTGCCGGCGCTGGATCTGGTCAAACGCATCTCGTCAACGGATAAACGAACCAGTTTTGTTGGCTCCAACTTCTTTTATGAGGATGTCTCCGGCCGCAATATCAATGACGATGTCCATGAATTGATCGAGATAACGGATGATTACTTCGTGTTGAAAAATACGCCGAAGAATCCCAAACTTGTCGAATTCGCGTATTTTAAAATATGGATACACCGCCAAAGTTTTATTGTTGTTAAGACTGATTATTACGACAAAAATAACAAAAAGTATCGAACCTTTGAGGCACTGAATGTCGAGACGATCCAGGGCCATCCGACCGTCACCAAAGCAAAAATGACCGATCTGCGAACGGGCGGTCATACCGTTGCCGAATACAGCAATATCAAATATGATGTTGGGATTCCCGAGTCGATCTTTACCGAACGCTATCTAAGGAAACCCGCAAGAAAGTATCTGAAATAAGAGGCATTTTGAAATATTCGTAACAATCTAAGAAAGGAAAGGAACTAAAATGGAAGAATCAAAAATTAACATGCCGTTGTTGGGGGATAACTTCCCCGATCTCAAAGTCCAGACCACACATGGGCCCATGAATCTTCCCGGAGATTTAAAAGGCAAATGGTTTGTATTGTTTAGTCATCCGGCTGATTTTACACCGGTTTGTACAACCGAGTTCGTTGCGTTTCAGAAACGATATGGGGAATTTGAGAAACTTGACTGTCAATTGATTGGGATGTCGATTGACCAGGTGTTCTCTCACATCAAGTGGGTTCAATGGATCAAAGAAAAACTTGATGTGACGATCCAATTTCCGATTGTGGCAGCGAATGATAGTGTCGCCTTAAAACTTGGGATGCTGCATCCAGGCAAAGGAACCAATACAGTCAGAGCCGTATTCATTGTGGATCCAAAAGGTAAAGTCCGTTTGATTATGTATTATCCGCAGGAAGTTGGCCGGAATATGGATGAAGTCGTCAGAGCCGTCAAGGCCCTTCAGATAGCTGACAAGCAGGGAGCGATTCCCGCCGGATGGCCGGATAACGAACTCATTGGCAGTGATGTTATTGTTCCACCGGCGACGGATGAAAAAACGGCCGAACAAAGAGTCAAGGACTATGAAAACTTTGACTGGTGGTTTTGCCACAAACCCTTGGGAAAATAATTCTAACTGTAAAGTGGTTATGTATTCAGGAATTGATAAGGGATGAATGGAAGACATTTTCCGGTTCGAATGCTTTGTGTACTTGCGTTGACAGTTCCCCTTGTTGCTGAGGGAGTACCTGCTTTACCGGCAGGGCTTCAGGGAAGCCAAAGCTCCAACGAAGACCTACCTACACTGCCGAGT
>QNBU01000083.1 GCA_003644215.1 Planctomycetota bacterium | reverse complement strand
GGCGGATAGCCAGACGAATTTTGTGCTGGCCACAAGCATCGAAAAAGCGGCCAAAACAGTTTATGAGGCACTGGTAGAAAGAAATATCTTTATTCGTTATTTCCCGCTGCCGGCCTTAGAGGATAAATTACGAATTACGATTGGTACGCCAGAGCAGAATGATAAACTCTTGGCGGCCCTCACAGAAATTATAGGTTAAGGAAATCGCTATGGCAGATCGAAAAGCAGAAATTCAGCGTAAAACAAATGAGACGGATATTGTTGTCCAGATGAATCTCGACGGACAGGGGCGGTACGAGATTGATACCGGCGTGGGTTTCTTTGACCATATGCTGACCCATTTGAGCAAGCACAGCAAAATTGATATGACCGTCAAGGCGACCGGCGACCTAGAGATTGACGCTCATCATACGATTGAGGATGTCGGTATTTGTATCGGTGAGGCATTATGCGAAGCGCTGGCGGATAAAAAGGGTATCGCCCGCTACGGTAATAGTACCGTGCCAATGGAAGACGCCAAGGCGGTTGTAACAGTTGATTTGTCAGGGCGTCCGTTTTTGGTTTACAAAGCGGATTTTCCCAGCGAAAAGATCGGCGAGTTTGACACCGAGTGTGTTGAAGAATTCCTGCGTAGTTTTTCGACGGCTGGCAAGTTCAACCTGCACGCCGAAATACCGTATGGAACCAACAGCCACCACATTGCCGAGGCGATCTTTAAGGCGCTGGGCCAGGCACTTTCTGCGGCGGTGAGCATTATTGGCGATGATATCCCCAGCACGAAAGGAGTGCTGTAGATCGTGGACGCGGCGGGGTACGAATATCGAACGGGCATCGGTACCGATATTCATAAGTTGGTATCGGATCGTCCCCTCTTGCTGGGCGGCGTACAGGTTCCGTTTGAACTGGGGCTTCTGGGCCACAGCGACGGCGATGTGGTGCTGCACGCGGTAATTGACGCGATTCTCGGCGCAACGGGATTGGGCGATATTGGAACGCTGTTCCCCGATACAGATCCGAAATGGAAAGATGCGGATAGTACAGAGCTTGTCCAGCTGGCCCGTGAGCAATATCAGAAAGCTCAGTGGCAGGTGGTTAATCTGGATGTGATTATTCATGCCCAGTTGCCCCAATTGGCGCCCTATAAAGGCCAGATGAAACGCCGGATCGCGGGTCTGCTGGAAACGGATTTTGCCAATGTCAATATCAAGGCCAAGACCAACGAAGGTCTGGACGCTGTCGGCCAAGGCCGGGCCATCGCCTGCACCACGACGGTACTGTTGAGAAGACGACTGAAATGAAGATTATAATACTTTGACACAGATGGAAAAATGAGCCGGATTCGATTTTATAATACATTTTCAAAACAGATTGAGACCTTTGAGCCGATTGAACCGGGCAAGGTGAAGATATACAGTTGCGGGCCGACGGTTTACTCGTATCCGCATATTGGCAATTTCCGCTCGTTCCTGATGGCTGATTTATTGAAGCGTTTTTTTGAATTTAAGGGCTATTCGGTTACGCATATTATGAATATCACGGATGTGGGGCATTTGCTGGAAGACGCCGATGAGGGCGCCGATAAACTTGAAGAAGCGGCCCGCCGGGAGAAGAAAGACCCCCTTCAAATCGCGCAATTCTATACGGATTCATTTATGGCTGCGGCGGAATTGCTAACGATGAAGCCAGCGGATAATTACCCCAAAGCGACCGATCATATCGATGAGATGATCGCGATGGTGCAGGTCTTAATCGACAACGGTCATGCCTATGTTGTTGGTCGCAATGTCTATTACGATGTAACCACCTTTACCGATTACGGGAAACTGTCCGGCAACACGCTGGACGATCTGAACGCCGGGGTGCGGATTGAGGTGAACTCGGAGAAGAAAAATCCGCAGGACTTCGCTCTCTGGAAGCATGACCCCAAGCACCTTCAGCAGTGGGACAGCCCGTGGGGACGCGGTTTTCCCGGTTGGCATATTGAGTGCTCGGCCATGAGCGTGAAGTATCTCGGCGAGCAGTTCGACTTCCACACCGGCGGCGAGGACAACATCTTTCCGCACCACGAATGCGAGATCGCCCAGACCGAAGGAGCCACCGGTAAGAAATGGGTCAACTACTGGATGCATGGACGATTTCTGATGTTTGACGGCGAAAAGATGTCCAAGTCCAAGGGCAATCTTTATACCATCCAGGAACTTATCGAAAAGGGCTTTAAGAAAAACGCCATTCGCTATGCGCTGATTTCATCCCATTACCGTCAAAACTACAACTTTACCTTCGCCGGACTCAAGGCCGCCGAGCAGGCGATTGATAAGATCAGCCAGTGCGTCTTTACGATTAAACAAAAATCTAAAGCTGACTCATCCGAAACAATCCGAGACGAAGTAACAGCTTTTATCGACAAAGGAATAAGTGGTTTTGACGCGGCGTTAAGCGACGACCTGAATATATCCAAAGCGTTAGCTACAGTCTTTGAACTGGTCAAAGAAGCCAACAAGCTGGCTGATATAACCGCTGCCGAGGCCACAGCGATTGTCGCTGCGATTGAAAAAATAGATTCGGTTCTGGGTATTCTTGAAGAAGCCGACGATTCGATACCGGCGGAGATTGCCGATCTGGCTGAACGACGCAAACAGGCCAAGTTGGCTAAAGACTGGGCCGCAGCGGATGCGATTCGGGATGAGATCGCCACCAAAGGTTTCGTTCTTGAAGATATGCCCGGCCACGAATACCGAATCAAAAAGAATTAACGGTGGTAGGTACGATATGAAAATACTTGGTATTGATCCGGGATTGCAGGTGTGCGGCTATGCGGTGATTGAGGTCAAATTGCTGGATACCAAATTGATCGAGGCCGGTGTGTTTCGTACCGATGGCAAGGCCGAACTGGCCGAGCGGCTGTGTCAGATTGCCGACGACATCGGACAGGTACTCAAAACACACAAGCCGGATACAGTGGCGGTCGAGCAGTTGTACGCTCATTACAAGCACCCGCGGACGGCGATTTTGATGGGACATGCTCGCGGCGTGATCCTGCAGAAGGCCGCTGAGGCTGGCGCGAGCGTCAGAGACTTTGCTGCGACGCGGATCAAAAAATCGCTGACCGGTAATGGTCGGGCCACCAAGGGCCAGATGCAGTTGTCGATTCAGTCGGTGTTGGGTTTGCCCCAGCCGCCCGAGCCGGCGGATGTGGCGGATGCGATTGCGATTGCTTTGTGTTGTGAAAATGAAAATAAGAATCTATAAAACCATGAAAACCATGAAGAGCAGGGAGGGAAAATATAAATTATCTTCATGAACTTCAAGTCCTTCATGGTTAAAATAACTTGTAAATCCTGTCTAAAAGGTAGTTATGATAGCACAAATTGAAGGAAAACTTGTTTCGCTCGATCTGGATAAATGTCTGGTTCAGGTTGGGGCGGTTTGTTATGAGGTGATGCTGCCCGGTTATGCGGTTAGTTGTTTGTCCGGCAATGTTGGCGGCGACATCACCTTGTGTACGATTGAGTACTATGAGGGAACGCCCGGCGGCGGCAATCTGATTCCGCGGATGATCGGTTTTTTGAATCATGGCGAGAAAGAGTTCTTCCGGCATTATACCTCCGTCAAGGGCATGGGAATCAAAAAGGGGCTTAAATCTCTGACCATCCCGATTGCACGCATCGCCGATGCAATTGAAAATGGCGATGAGAAAATGCTTATCACCTTGCCGGCAGTTGGCAAGCGGATGGCCCAGCTAATCGTAGCTGAGTTGCAGGGTAAGCTGGGAGATTTTGCACTGTCGGAAAAGCAGATGGCCGCCGGACATACCCCGTTCGGTTCGTTCCAGACCGAGGCGTTGGAAATCCTGATCGCCTGGGGCGAAAAGCGGCATGAGGCGATGGAGCTGATCGAGTTAACCTGTCAAAAACACCCGGACATCCAGACCGCCGAAGACCTGGTGCCTCTGGCGTACCGGATTAAACAGGGCATTGAAGCGTAAATAAATGTAGAATGATGGATGGGTCAAAGGCCGGACTTTATTAGTGAAAATTCGTGTTAATTCGTGGTTCAAAAAATGGCAATTGATAGAGTATTGAGTTCAAATTCAACCGGACAGCAGGAAGAGCAGTTTAACAGTGCGCTACGGCCACAATCGTTAACCGAATGTGTGGGCCAAAAGAATGTTAAGGAAAAACTGAGCATCGCGATCCAGGCGGCGTGTCAGCGAAGTGAGCCGCTGGAGCATCTGTTGTTCTATGGCCCGCCGGGGTTAGGTAAGACCACACTGGCCCATGTCATCGCCAATGAGATGGGGGCCAACATTCGTGTTACCTCCGGTCCGGCTGTTACCAAGCAGGGTGATTTGATGGGACTGCTGTCTAATATCAACACCGGCGATATACTGTTCATCGACGAGATTCATCGCCTCAGCGCTCCGGTTGAGGAGTTTATCTATCCGGCGATGGAGGACTTCAAGGTTGATTTTACCGTCGATAGCGGGATGCATGCTAAGACGATTAACTTTCCGCTCAAGCGGTTTACGCTGATTGGGGCGACGACGCGGGCGGGGCTGCTGAGCGCGCCGTTGCGCGGGCGGTTCGGGATGCTGCACCATCTAGAGTTTTATGATGTCGATGAATTGACGGGTATTCTTGAGCGTTCGGCGGATTTGCTGGAGCTCAAAAGTGATAACGGCACGCTGGAAATGGTTGCCGGGCGCAGCCGTGGAACGCCGCGCGTCGCCAACCGGCTACTCAAGCGCGTTCGTGATTATGCACAGGTTAAGGGGTCCGGCGTACTAACCACCGAAATTGTTGAAAACGCCCTCAAGATGGAACAGATCGACCATTTGGGGCTGGACGAACTAGATCGAAATTTCCTGCGGGCATTGGTAAGAGTCTATGACGGCGGCCCGGCGGGCATCGAAGCCCTCGCCGCGACGCTGGGCGAAGAACGCGACACGCTGGAAGATGTCGTCGAGCCATACCTCCTCCAAATCGGCTTCGTCCGCCGCACCAAACGCGGCCGAGAAATAACCCCCGCTGCGTGTGAACATTTGGAATTGCGGGTCAAGACAAAAATGAAAACAGACGAATCTACACTGTTTGAGGAGTGAATCGTAATTATTCCAAAAGAGTAGCAGAAGGAATACAAGGAGGTTTAAGTTGAAAACGAACTCCTTACCCCTTGCAGGTAAAGAAGTTAGCGGACTACGCCTGAGAGGACTCGAACCCCCAACCCTCGGTTCCGAAGACCGATGTCAACTGAATGTAAAGGTCTTGGAAACAAAGAACTTACAGGTTCACCCCAAAACCCCTTACAAACCAGCTTACAAAAAGATTCAGAAGACACTTCCGATCAGGGTAATTCATATCCGGCGGAATTACAGGAACTCATCAACCAGTGGGATGAGTTACCTGAACATGTCAGGCAGACGATTCAAATGTTGGTCGAATCGGCGAAATAAGCGAATCCTCTTAATGATTTAGGATAAATAACATGGGTGGGTTTGGTAGTGGACACTGGATTGATGCGATGAAACGCAGAGTCAATACCGGTCTGTGCAGGACTCTCAGCATCAGGACAT
>QNBU01000082.1 GCA_003644215.1 Planctomycetota bacterium | reverse complement strand
GCCTATATCGCACAGGGCAACTGGAAGTTGGCTGCCGAAAAGTTTGACCTCCTCATTAAACAGTACCCCGAGAATGATCCTCACTACAATATTACCATGCGATCTCTGGCGAGATGTTTGTATAATTCCAATCAGTACGCAAGCGCACTGTTCTGGTACGACAAGCTGTCCGTCGTTTACCGTGATGACGCGGGTATCTGGTTGGATATGGCTCAGGCGGCCTTAGGACTGGATGATGCCAAACGCGCGGCCTATTGTGCCAACAGGGCGATCAAAGTCAAGCCGTCCTGGCCACAGGCCTATGCTGTGTTGGGCAGCGCCCACTACATGCAGGGTTCCTATAACCAATCGCTGAAGACCTTTTACAAGATTACCACTGACGATGAATTAGCGGGATTTGCATGGTTTATGTCAGGTCGCTGCTATCAGCAGTTGGGCCGGAACCGGCAGGCCAATATCGCCTTTGAACGCGCCGAAAAGCTGGACCCGGACAACCCGTTGATCGCATCATTTTCAAAAAAGACAGTCCACCCCCTGTAGAGGATCAATTTGACAATGAAGACTGAACAGAAAATTTGGATCGCCTTGGCCGCTGCCGGATGTGTTGGAGCATTGGTTGCGATGATTGCGGTGGCCACCTCGATGCCGACAGGGATCCCCATTGTTGCGGCACTGATTATCTGTGCATCGATCATCGGGAATTTGGTCGTCCTGTTCAAACACGCCGACCGCCTGCAAAAAATCGCGAGCGCTTTGTCTGTTGGTTCTCAGGTCAGGATGACAGCGGCTTATCCGCCTGATTCTCTGCTAAAAGAGATCGGGACGGCCTCGCAACGATTTATGGATGAGACAAACGAGAAAGTCAAGACCCTGCAAAACGAAAACACCGACATCAGTTTGCAGCTCCAATTAACACAGCGACGAAAAAACAGCATCGAGGCGATTCTCAACAGTATTCGCGACGCGGTGATGGTTACTGACGACAGGGACAGGATCATTTTGGCCAATGCGGCCGCCGAGACACTGTTTGGGTTTGAGTTTGACCCCTTGCAACCGCTGGTGACCGAAGAGGCCGTTTCATCCGATGAGTTGGTCGCTGCGATCAGTAAATGCCGCACGAGTAAGACGGCCCATGTTCGCCATGAATTGACATTTGAAAAGGATGAACAACCGATAACTTATGATACGGTACTGTCCTGTGTTGAAGACGACAAAGGCAATGTCCTGCAGGTGGTGGCCGTCCTGCACGATATAACACGGGAAAAAGAAATATCCCAGATGAAGAATGACTTTGTCAGTCATGTTTCACATGAACTCAAAACACCGCTGGCTTCGATTAACGCCTACGCCGAAATGCTTGTCGATGGTGAAGCGGAAGACGCCGAAACTGTTCAGCAATTTTGCGGGGTCATTCAGGGCCAGGCACAGCGGCTCAGTCGCTTGATTGAAGATATTTTAAATATATCCCGAATTGAGTCCGGCTTGGTCAAGGTCAGCAAAAAAACACACAGTTTGGCCTTGGTCATTCGCGATTCCGTCGAAATGATCACCAGCTATGCTCAGGAAAAAAGTATCACGGTTCATTCCCCGGCATCGATCCTGTATGACCAGGTAACGATTGACCGCGATATGATATCACAGGTGGTGATTAACCTGCTTAGTAACGCGGTCAAATATACCCCCGCCAATGGTGAGATCACGGTGCGAACCGATCTCAATGAAATTGAAGGGCAGATTACGGTAATGATAACCGATACCGGTGTGGGTATCCCCGCCGAGGATGTGGACCATGTTTTCGATAAGTTTTATCGGGTCAAGGCCAATAACAAATACGCAAAAGGGACTGGTTTGGGACTTAATTTGGTCAAGCAAATAGTCGAAACAGTACACGGAGGTTCAGTTTTTGTAACCAGTACAACCGGCGAGGGAAGTACCTTCGGATTTGTACTGCCGTTATTGAAAGAAACGGCGACCCAAACGGTTTAGTGTTGGGGCGTTGGGTAAATACAGAATATTAGTGGAGTGAAAAAATGGAAAACAGGAAAGCATTAGTCGTCGATGATGAGTTTCATATTGTTCAGGTTGTTGCCATTAAACTCAAAAACAACGGTTTTGATGTTGTTACCGCCGAAAACGGCAGTGACGGCTACGACCTGGCATCTGAGACACTGCCGGATATTATTATATCGGACTATCAGATGCCGATTATGAGCGGTGTGGAAATGATCGAAAAACTTCGCCAAAACCCTGAAACGGCCCATATTCCCGTCATTATGCTGACGGCTCGGGGGTTTGCGATTGAAGACGAGCAGAAGGAACAATTGCGGGTTTCCGCATGCCTGAGCAAGCCGTTTAGTCCAAGAGAGGTTCTTGCGACGATTGAAGATGTTCTCAAGCAAGATGCCGCCGTTTAAGTTTTCAAACGATAAATCAATATAGAGACCATGATGAACAACACGATAGCACAAACTATTTCAGATTCACAAATAGGGCAGTTTAACGAGTTGGCTCATAAGTTCAATCAGTTTGGACTGAACCTGCTGGTCTTTGATGCCCAGCGGCGATGTGTCCTGCAGGCCGATGCGGGGAAGTTTCAAAGCGATGCCGCCAGGATTTCTGAATTGATCGGACAAACATCCGCAGCTGACACTGAGAATGCATCCGCCGCCTGGCTGAGCGAAACGCTTCTGATTTGCCCCGTTAAGGTCAATCAGTCCGTGGTTGCTGTAATGGTGGTCGATACCGGTTCACAGTCGCACGAAAAAACATCTCAGGAAAAAATTTACCTGGCCTGCATGGTTGAGGATTTTAACAAAAACATGGCCACAGCCCAGCAGGTTCCCCGCCAGATTGAAAAGTTCAGCAATGAACTGTCCAGGGCCTACGAAGAAATTGTTTTACTGTATAACCTCAGCACGAATATGCAGGTTACGCAGTCCAGTGCCTCCTATTTGCAGATGGCGTGCGATCAATTGACCCAACTTGTTCAGGTAGAGGGGATCGCGATCTTTGTCGAACGCGAGATCGATGGACACAAACAGATCGGCTTATCTGCCGGCTCGGGTGTGATGGCGATTGATCCGGTACGGGCTGATATCTTGCAGATGTATTTAGCCGAAGAACTCCACGCCGGAAAAGATGCGCTCATTGACAGCACGCAAGACGGCCCCTTAAAATACCAGTGGCCCGAAACAGTTCATAATATCATTGCAGTTCCACTCGGAAATGCAGAGAAAATGTCCGGTTGCCTTGTAGCGACGAACGCTTTGGACAAACCGGATTTTGACACCACGGATATCAAGTTATTCAATTCGGTGGCCAATCAGTGCATGGTGTTTATCGAAAACAATCGTCTTTTTGATGAACTCAAGGAATTGTTCATCGGCTGTTTAAGAGCTTTGACAAACAGCATTGACGCAAAAGACCAATATACACGCGGTCATTCTGAGCGGGTGGCCTTTATTTCTCGTTGGATTGCCGAGCATCTCGGGCGCGTTCGACCCGTATCGGAGAAGTTGATTCATCATGTTTATCTTGCGGGCCTGCTCCACGATATCGGCAAGATCGGCATTGGTGAGGAGGTTCTGCGAAAGAACGGTCGGCTTACAGATGCTGAGTATTCCGTCATCCAGTCGCATCCGCGAATTGGAGCATCGATTCTCTCGGGAATCCATCAGATGGAAGACATCGTCCCAGGCGTGCTGGGCCATCATGAACGGATGGACGGAAAAGGATATCCGCAAGGGCTTAAAGGCGATGAGATTTCTCTCATTGCCAGAATCGTCAGTTTGGCTGATGCCTTTGATGCGATGACCTCTAAACGGGTCTATCGTAACGCGATGAATATCCAAAAGGCCCTTGATATTATCGAAGACGGGATCGGGACCCAGTTTGATGAAGAGATCGTTCGTGTTTTCCTGGACAGTGATGTCCAGAAGCTTTGGCATATTATCCAGGACGGATTCATTGAAAATTGGGACTTCAGTAACATTGATGAATACGGAACCCAGGCGGTGGGAGAACTGATCCGATGAAGATTGAATCTCAAAAATATAGTGATGTCATGGTTCTGCGGCTTCAGGGCGACTTTACCGGCGAAACACTCAAGTTGCTTGCCGATGAAACATCCAATGCGTTCGCCGCCAAGGTTTCCGGGATCGTGTTGGATATGAACAAGGTTGTTTTTATGGACAGCCAGGCGCTGGAATACATGGTGGATTTAACGGAACAGTGCAGAGAAAATACGCGGCAGTTGAAAGTTGCCGGTCTCGATGAAACCTGCACCAAGATTCTTGAACTGACCGGACTTCTGCCGCAGTTTGATACCTACACGGAATTGAGCGAGGCCGTTAAGAGCTTCGCGTAATGTCGATGTGTGATTAAATGAACAATACGACGATACAAACAAAATTACAGCTTGGTCAGGTGCTGCTTACCCACGGCGTGGTTACTCAGGACCAGGTCGATCAAGCCCTCGAACGCCAGAAGACTGTTGGCCACAGCAAATTATTGGGCGAACTGCTGGTGGAGCTGGAATTTTGTACCGACAACCAGATATGTGCCGCACTGGCCGAGGCCTACGATGTACCGTATGCGCCGCTGACGCCAAAACTCTGCGACCCGGCGGTTGTTGAGTTGCTGCCGCGAGACTTTCTCGAAGAACACATCGTCCTTCCGCTGTTTAAGGTTCATGATACACTGACGGTGGCATTGAGCGAGCCGTCCAATGTTTTTATGATCGAAGAGATCCAGCGGCTCAGTGAATGTCGGGTCCGGGTCGTCTGTGCCACAACAAAAGATATTCGTTCAACTCTGCAGAACTACCTGCCAGCGGCCAATGTTTTTGTGATCGATGATATTATCGATGATGCGGCGATGGCCGATTTCGCGATGATCGAAAATATGCCCGAGGACATTGCAGATCTGGAAGAAGTGGCGGGGCAGTCACCGGTCGTCAAACTGGTCAACTATCTGATTTATACCGCCGTTCATGAAAACGCCAGTGATATTCACATCGAGCCGGATGAGAAAAGGTTGCGTGTTCGTTATCGAGTGGATGGCCATTTATATGAGAAAATGCGCCCGCCGCACCAGATGCACGCGGCGATTGTTTCACGAATCAAAATTATGGCCGAGTTGGACATCGCGCAGCGCCGCCTTCCTCAGGACGGAAGCATTCATGTGCTGGTTCAGGGCAGATCGATTGATCTTCGTGTTTCAGTGATGCCCGGAACCTATGGCGAAAAAGTGGTGATTCGTGTGATTGATTTCCACAAGATGCTTACCAGTCTGGAATCGCTCGGTTTTGGCTATGAAAATCTCCAGTCCTTCAAAAAGGTCATCAATCATCCCAATGGAATTGTTCTGGTAACCGGCCCGACCGGTTCTGGCAAGAATACGACACTCTATGCGGCACTGTCCGAACTCAATGGCGACCAGGTCAATATCTGCACAGTCGAAGACCCGGTTGAATGCAGCATTGGCGGTATCAACCAGTTTCAGGTCAATGACATGGCGGGCTTTGACTTTTCCAACGCACTGCGGTCGCTCTTGCGGCAGGATCCCGATGTGATTATGGTCGGCGAAATTCGAGACCG
>QNBU01000081.1 GCA_003644215.1 Planctomycetota bacterium | reverse complement strand
TGAGAGCCAGGACATTCAGCATGATATCCTGCAGCCCGAATCGTATTCGTTTACGGTCAGCCGCACCGAATGGATGGCACCGGAGTTTTTGGATGAAACGCTGGAAATTATGAAAAAGCAGGCCGTCCAGGCCGAGCGTGAAAGAAAAGAGGAACTCCGCAGCAGGCGTTCGGCGAAGCCCACTGATACGCGCCGCCGAACAACAGGCCGGAGGCCGGGTCCGGGGGCGGGAGACGGGGGATTCGGCATGATGATGCCGGGAGGCGATAACCCCGTGCGCACCACTCGGGCAACTGCCCGCAAGGAACGAGGTGTTGATGATGTTCAGAAGGATTTTGAGAAAGAGTTATTAAACGAAAAAAGCATTATTCGATCCAGACGGGAGTCGTTGCTGGTTTGGGCTCATGATGACACGGCCCAGCCGGGAAAGACCTATCAGTACCGAATCCGCATTGGGGTCTTTAATCCGATTGCTGGCAAGGATTGGTTCCAGAGCGATCAGGCGGATTATAAGGGCCGGATTGTACTCTGGAGCGATTATTCCCAACCAACGGCCGAGGTGTCCGTTCCCAAACGGATCTATGTGTTCCCGATGGATGTCGTTGCTGACAAGGACGCCAAAAATACTATCCAAGGGGTTCAGGTCGAGGTGGCAAAGTATTATCTTGGCCAGTGGCGGGATTTTGATTTTGATATTTATCCCGGTGAAGTCATTGGCTATGAAGTCGAAGATGTTGAAGAAGCCGACGACATGGAAAATGTTGCGGACAGTTCTCGAAGGGCGAGCCAGGAACCGGATAAGGTTGATTTTACATCAGATGCAACGCTTGTGGATGTGGTACGGGAAGTTGTCTGGGGAAGTCGTTTGCGTCCAGGCGCATCGTACAAAATGCTCTACTATGACGCAGAGAAAAAGATGCAGAAGGCCGCTGTCGGAAAAAGCAACTGGCATTCTGATATGCGAAAAACTTATGCTCAAATCCAGGAATCCATAGCGCAAGGAGTCGAGCAGAGAAGCCCGGGGACGAGGCCGGGAGTGATGGATGAAGGAATGCCCGGAATGATGCCAGGGATGATGCCGGGCGGAATGATGCCAGGGATGCAGTAAAACCACAGTGCTGAAATATCCTTAAAACCAATACCCCTCCTGCCAAAGTGGCTTGAGGGGTTTTGGTAATTTTGGCTTCTTATCCTGTTCTTCGGGGGTTATTTTTCGGCAGGTCTTGCTTGACTTTCCGACTCAAAACTGCTACTCTTTGTCCTTAATCGTGGAGTGTTTAATCAGATTCAGGAGACAATTTTGCGAGTACTTTCAGGGATTCAGCCGTCCGGCAAGTTGCATATTGGCAATTACTTCGGCGCGATGCGTCAGCACCTGCAATTGCAGTCCGAAAATGAGGGTTTTTACTTTATCGCCGATTACCATGCCCTGACGACCAATCCTGACCCCAAACAGTTTAACGAACATATACTGGATGTCGCCAAGGACTATCTGGCTTTGGGTCTGGATCCGGAAAAGACGGTGTTCTGGCGGCAGTCGGATGTGCCGGAAGTAACGGAGTTGGCGTGGATATTGTCGTGCGTAACGCCGATGGGGCTGCTCCAGCGGTGTACCAGTTTTAAGGACAAGGTTGAGCAGGGACTTTCGCCGGTACATGGACTGTTTGCCTATCCGGTTTTGCAGGCGGCGGATATTTTGATGTTCAACAGCAATCTCGTTCCGGTCGGACAAGACCAGAAACAGCATATTGAAGTAACGCGGGACATCGCGGCGAAGTTCAACAACATCTACGGCGAGACATTCGTCTTGCCCAAAGAGCATATCTTGAAATCTGTCGCCGTTGTTCCCGGCATTGACGGTCGCAAAATGAGCAAGAGTTATGACAATACCATTGAGATATTCGAGCCGGAAAACAAGGTCAAGAAAAAGGTGATGCGAATCGTAACCGATTCAACCCCGGTCGAAGATACGAAAGACCCTGAGGCCTGTAATATCTTTGCCCTGCTGAAACTTGCGGCGGATGAAGGTGAACTGGCCGAGTGGGAACAAAAATATCGCGATGGCGGCGTGGGCTATGGTACGGTCAAGAAGCGAGTGGTGGAGTTGCTGCATGAGTACTTCCGTCCGTTCCGTCAAAAACGCGAGGAACTGGCGAATAACGCGGACTATGTTGAGCAGGTTCTTTGTAACGGGGCCGCAAAAGCAAGGGCCGTTGCGTCCGAAACCATGAAGCGGGTGCGGGATGCGACTGGATTGGGAGATGTTCGAAATGCGTGATGATGAAAAATTAGTTTCGATTGCGGAGTTTGAGGGTAGTTTTGATGCGGAACTGGCTAAGTTGGCACTTGAGAATGCCGGTATTGAGTCGGTTGTTTTTGGTGAGGATTTGGTAACAGCACTGCCGCACATCAATGCGATCCGTGTGGAACTGCAAGTTTTTGAACGAGATGTTGAGAAGGCAAAGCAGGTTCTTGCCGAGAGAACTGATGAGGGTGATGATTGAGCGAGTATAAGGTAGAACTTGACAGCTTTGCCGGGCCGCTGGATTTGCTCTTGTATTTGGTGCGTAAGGAGGAGGTCGATATCTATGACATCCCCATTTCGCATGTGACCGAGCAGTATATTCAATATGTCGAGATGCTCAAGATGATGGACATCGATCTGGCGGGGGAGTTTCTGGTGATGGCGGCGTCGTTGATGGAGATTAAGTCAGTGATGCTTCTGCCCAGACCGGAGTTGGATGAGCAGGGCGAAGCGGATCTTCAGGATCCGCGAGCGGAGTTGGTGCGTCAGTTGCTGGAGTATAAAAAATTCAAGGACGCCGCCAATCTCCTGCAGGATGCCGCCGAGGAGCGAAAACAACGGTTTACCCGTTCCGATACGATCCTGGAAAAGATTAAACCCACTGAAGAACCGGAACTGGATTTGGATCAGGTCAGCATCTGGTCGTTGCTGGAGGCGTTTGATTCGATCCTGCAGGCGACGGGGCAGTATCAAAGCTATGAGCATATCACAGACGACACGCCGATAGATCTGTATCAGATTGAACTGCTGCATCGCTTGCAGACAGAAGGGCCGATGTCATTGCAGAAGGTCTTTGAGGTTTGTAACAATCGCCTGATGATGATCGGGCTGTTTTTGGCGATGCTGGAGTTGATGCGGAACCATTTGATCTGGGTTGAGCAACCCGACATGGCCGGGCCGATCTATCTAAAGCCCTTAACCAGCGAACCGGCCGAGGAGGCGGTGCATAATGCGATCTATGCCAATCCCGAGGCAATGGAACAGTCGGCCGAAAACGAAGAACCGGAAGTAAAGATTTCGACCGAACAGGTTGAGGTTTCCGAGAGCCAAGAGATTGCCGAACCGCAGGAAGATGAAGACGACGAGGACGAATTATCCAAAGAACTTTCCGCGATCCAAGTCCCTTCGGATGAGCAATCCCGCAAGCCCCGCATCCCGATCATGGAACTGCCGCCGTTAAAACAACCGAAAACTTCACCTGTGGTGTCTCCTGAATCCGTGGAAGACGCCCAGCAATAATTAACCGTCGATTACACAGATTGACGCAGATTTTTGATAGGATTCACGGCCGGTGGCACGGTCAAGCTGTGCTTGGCCGTGAGAGGTTCAGTCGGGTTTATACGGATAACGCCTTGAAAGGGCAGGATAAAATACAATGGCAGATTTAAGAGAAATTCCGTGGGTTGGCGAAAAGATTGAAGTACTCTTAAACGAACTTGGCGTGTATTCAATCGAGGATATGCGAAAAAGCGACCCCGAAAAGCTGTATGATGACCTGTGCAGCATAAAAGCATCCCCCGTTGACCGCTGTGTGCTGTATGTCTTCCGGTGCGCAAAATACTATGCATCAAACAAAAACCACGACCCCGAACGCCTGAAATGGTGGAACTGGAAATGATTTTAACCGCAGGATTACGCGGATTTTTCACAACTTTCAAGACCGAAACGCAAAAGGCCGACTCCAGTGTGATCGATAAGCCCCAACTGAGTACATACCGGCTGAACCGACCCATTACAGCAACACGATTGGTGTTGATTCATGGTTCTTTTCGGTGTCGGCGGCTGCAAAATAAGATTGTCTTTTTTTAAGGATCATTTATTATACTCGTATGGGTTTTTTGGAATACAGTTTGTTCGCGGCGTTCGTTGCGCAGGTTCTGTTCACGATTCAGGTTGTCTGTAACCACCATTATGCGGTCAAGAAATCGGACTGTAACAGAGACGGTTTTCGCCCCCGATGCGTGCTGATCGTCCCCTGCAAGGGACTGGATGAGGCGTTTGATAAAAACATCGAATCTTTTTTCTCTCAGGCGTACGAGGGCTACCATCTCTTTTTTGTCGTCGCCGATCCATCGGACCCCGCCTATGACCGCCTGCTGGATCTAATTGCTCGATACAAATCCACTTCCCGCACTCGGACGGTAGAGATTCTCATCGCCGGTCCAACCGGCTCCTGCAGCCAGAAACTGCATAATCTTCTCTTTGCCTGCCGGAAGATACCGACGGATACGGAGGCGATGGTCTTTGCCGACTCCGATGCCTGTGCGGGTCCGAATTGGCTGGCTCAGATTGTCCATCCGCTCCGCAGGGACAAAAACGGCGCCGCAAGCGGCTACCGCTGTTTTATTCCGCAAAACAACAACACCGCTTCACTTGCTCTGTCCGCCCTCAATGCAAAAGTGTGTCAGCTTCTCGGCAACACCCCGTTCAATCTGGCTTGGGGCGGCTCGATGGCGATTCGCGTAAAGGATTTTCACGAATTGGGTATAGAGCAACTCTGGCAAAAGGCCCTCAGTGACGATCTCTCGCTGAGCAGGGCGGTTCGCCGCACGCATCGCAAAATGGTCTTTGTTCCGGCCTGCATGATTGCTTCTTTCCAGACGACCACTTGGAGAGAGCTATGGGAGTTTTCCCGCCGCCAGTTCATTATTACCCGTGTTTATTCGCCGCTGATGTGGATTTTCGGTCTCTTCAACACGGCCCTGGGCGTCTTGACGCTCTGGGGTTCTCTGGTGGTTGCGATGTTGGCTATCCGGGCCAGTTGGCCATATGCCTGGGTTTATTCGGTGGGGGCCGTTCTGTTCTGGGGGCTTCAGATTTACCGTGCGATACTCCGGCAAAAAATCATCGCGACGCTGCTGCCCGAACACAAAGAACAAATGAAGACGGCCCGCTATGCCGACCTCTTTTTTTTCTGGGCCTGGTCGATTCTTTTCCTGTTGATTATGCTCTCTTCGGCGGTGGGGCGGACCATCACCTGGCGAAACATCCGCTACCGCCTCAACGGCCCCTTGGATATCCAAGTCATCGATCCATAACACAGTGCCTAAAAGAACCACCTATGAAGAGCTCAGAGTCAAGTGCTATTTTCTCTGTGGCCCTAAAATTCTTGCTTTGAGGGCATCCTTTTAACTTCTATAGCCAGCTTCAGATTCAGTTTTTTTCTTTGAACCGCCTTTTTTTGTTTCTTTCGCTTTTATCAAGGTAGCCTTGGAGGACATCAAAAACCTGATTATTTTAGGGGCAATCGTAAAAACGCTGCCAACCACCTATTGGGGACTTGCTGGAAATATGCAGTCCATGCAGATTATTGAGGCATAGCAAAAACAGCTGTGGTTCATTCACGAATAGGGGACTCCTGA
>QNBU01000080.1 GCA_003644215.1 Planctomycetota bacterium | reverse complement strand
TATCCATATTTTCCGTCATAACCGCTTTTTGACCCTGAAATTGCTTCCCATCAACAGGCGGTTCTGCCTCGGCGATGATTTTCGCAGACACCGGTTTTTCTTCGGATACTGTCAATTGAGCAGGTACCCCCTGGGCCTGCTCGGAAGATTGCCCTTTCATTTGGCTTGCCGGATTCGTTGTTTCACCCATGATACCGGTATTTTTGGCCAATTGTATATCGCCAGTGTTTTTCAACGGACTATTTATTTCAGCAACGGCCTGCTCAGGCGTACATTGCCCATCTGTGTTTTCAAGAAGATTAGTTCCTTGGGCGGGGCCTGAACGGCTCATATTCCGAGTCAGGTTCAACTCTGCCGTTTCCGCCAAAACCGTATTTCCCTGAGGATGTTCATCAGGCAATTGTTCTTCCTGCCCGTCAATCTTCCGGGACAGAACCCTATTAAAATCATCTGGCCCCTGATCTTTTTCATGGACCGATTGCTCCGGTATTGAGCCATTGTCGCTCTTTACCGCGGAATCAGCTTTCTCCGACCTCAATTTGTGCGGTACGCTGTCAGGTTTGACATCTCTGCTCGATTTACCGGCCGACCTAATCGGCGCCAACATGTGTGCAAGCGAAGCTGCTTCCGGCATATTTTTCAAACTCCTGTAAAATCCATATCTTTTTTAATATCACATACTCCATTTAGATTAAGCAAAAAATATGCCATTCCAAAATCAATTTCTCTTAAATGCACATAACTATATGTAATAAATGAAGTTAACGTGAGTTGGCCAAGTTTTAATACAGCGTGTCATTTTTTGAATCTTACTTTTTATCCGTGGTTATGCGGAAAGAAACTCCGTTTTGGGGGCTTCTTTCATGGATTTTAAGCGATTTTTGCGAATTTCTATTTTTTAGACGCCTCAATTAGGGTTCTGTCCAAAAAACAAACGCCTTGAGGGCTTCTTTTCTTTATCCCGTGTTGCGAATAACGAAAAAAACACGCTTTATTAATTAGAAATCTGGGTTTATGTCGCCATCTCATGATTTTGGCATAATTCTTGCTGTCTTGATGGTGTGTAACTTTATCTAAATTTTGAGAAATGATATGATTCATGATTCGACAGTAATGGACCTTCTGACGGCTGGGCTGAGAGCCGAGTCCCAGCGACAGCAGACCATTGCCAATAATATCGCCAATATCAACACAGACGGCTTCCGCCGGTCGGAAATCAATTTTGACGAAGCACTGGCAAAGGCACTGGACAAAAACGGTTCGTTTGACCCGAACAAATTGAAAACCGAAGTCTTTCAACCTGAAGACACCCCGATCAATGAGTTTGGAAGCGATGTGGGCTTGGATACAGAAGTCGGGGAAATGGCCAAGAACTCTCTGAGGCACAGAACCTATATGTTAGTTTTGAAAAAGAAATACCTGCAAATGGATCAGGCCATGAAGTTTTAATTTAGAAAAAGGCAAGATTGATGAAAATTGAACCCAATACATTCAATACAATCGACATCGCCACCTCAGGGTTGCGGGCCTACGGTCGTCAGATGAAGGTGATTGGTTGGAATATGGCCAACATCCAGACCACCGATGCCGGTAACGGGCAGCCCTACCGCCGGCTGATTGCTGAATTTGAGGCCCAAACGGATGACGGTGCCAGCGGTGTCAGCATTAAGGACATCGTCCGGGACCAAAGCCCGTTTCAACAGGTGCTTAAGCCCGGTCATCCTAATGCGGATGAAAACGGCTATGTGTCGATGCCAAATGTGAACTGGGCCACTGAAATGGTTAATTTGAATGCGGCCAGCCGGGCCTATCAGGCAAATGCCGCCATCTTAAAACGGTATCAGAAAATGGTTGAAAGCAGTTTGGAATTATTAAGATAAGGTACACAGGAGCTATAAATGGCCATACAGTTTAATCCCAATATTTCAAATTTACAACAAACCGCGGCCCTCCGTCCAACTCCGCAAACCGCTCACCAGCCACAGGGCAATAAGGTTGATTTTGGAAATGCGATTCAAAAATCGCTTGAGAAAGTCAACGATCAGCAGGGACAAGCCAACCAATCCATCGTCGATCTGATGAGTGGCAAACAGCAGGACATTAATTCGGTTGTAGCCGATGTGGCCAAAGCGGACATGAGCTTTAAGATGCTTGTGGGCGTCCGTAATAAACTCGTCGAAGCTTACAAAGAAACGATGCGGATGCAAATCTAACGCACTAATAGCAATAACAGCATTCTGATTCACAGGCAGGCGGCATGGAAGTGTTTCAAAAAATAAATACAATTTGGAGTAAGATCGGCTTGGTCCAAAAGGCCCTGCTGGCAGCCATCGTCGTTGCGTGCGTTTTGACAGGAACATTACTAACCAAGTGGGCCTCCCAGCCGGATATGCGGCTTTTGTTCGGGAATCTGGGGATGGAAGAAAGTGCTAAGATCACAGAGAAGATCAGCGAGAAGGACATCCCCTATGAAGTTCGCAGCAATGGTTCGAGCATTTATGTGCCCGCCGATCAAATCTATCCCCTACGCGCTTCACTGGCTCGTGATGGCCTGATGCCCCGTAGCGGTGAGCCGGGTTATGAACTTTTTGACAATGAAAAACTTGGTGTCAGCCCCTTGGTTCAGAAAATGAACTACAACCGCGCGATTCAGGGCGAGCTGGCACGCACGATTCAGGTCTTTGACGGCATCGAATTCGCCCGCGTCCACATCGTCCGGCCTGAACAGACGATGTTTGTCTCAGAAGGTGAATCCGCAACCGCCTCCGTAATGCTCCGCCTAAAGCCCGGTTATCAACTCAGTGCCGGGACCGTGACCGCGATTTCAAATCTGGTTGCCGGCGCCATTGAGGGACTTCAGTCAGAACATGTTACCGTTACTGACAGCAACGGACGGATGCTGAGCTCTCAATCTTCGGGGGATGGGATGGCCGTTGGGGCCAATAATTACAAGAGCTACAAATCCAGTGTCGAACAGGAGATGAGCGGTAACATCCTGCGATCGCTTGAACTGGTCTTAGGGTCGAGCCGGGCCACTGTACTCGCCCAAGCAACACTCGATATGACCCAGGAAACCGTCATTAAAACGACCTATGAAAAGGGCGTCCCAGAAGAAGAAATTATTGAAGAAAGCAAAACCATCCAGAGTCCCACACTCGATGAAAACGGCAATGAAACCCAGCCGGGCAATGAGGAATCAAGCGGGACAACGACGATAAACAGTAAAATCCCGGAAACAACCACGACAACCGCCACCGTCCCCGGAAAAGTAACGGCCTGGTCCGTGGCTATTATCGTTGATCTGACCAAAGAAAAGAAAGTTGTAATCGATGAAGAGACTGGCGAAGCGTCAACCGACACCGCCGAGACAGGCGAACCGGAACTGATTATGACCATTGATGACATCAAGGATATTGTCCGGTCTGCTGTTGGCCCCGGTTTGATTACGGACGACAACCTGACGGTCAAACATGTTTCGTTTAACCGGCCACAGGCAGCATTTGTTAATGAAGAACCAACAACATTGGAAAAACTGGCACCCTTTGCGGAGATCGCACGACAGTCTTCAATGGGGATCTTTGCCATTTGCGGATTACTCGTGCTGAAAATTTTCACCCGTGCCGGCAAACAAGCGGCTACCGATTCCAAAACAGGCGACTCCGATCAAACGCAGGCACTCGCACTCTCCGGCGGCAACGGTATGTTGACCAGCGGCGGCCATGATGCCATGGCGGCAATGCGAAACCAGATCAACTGGCAGCTTCGTGAAAATCCCGAACAAACCCGACAACTCTTTTCATCATGGCTCTCAGAGGATGCGTAACCTATGACGCTGACAGGTATTCAAAAAGCGGCTCTTTTACTGACAACGCTCGATGCTTCCACCGCAGCGGATCTGCTCAAAGGGCAACCGCAGCAAGTGGTCCAGAAAATCGCCTTCGAGTTATCTGAATTGGACCTCAAAGGACAGACTAATACCGAACAGGCATCCGAGGTTGTACAACAATTTTTTGCTGAATTAACCCGTCCGCAAAGCGGGGAGCTGCACATCAAACAATTTGTGAATTCACTACTGCAAGGGTCTGCGGGCAAGGAAAAAGCGAAAGAACTGCAAAATAAAATGCAGCAGGCCGTCATTCAGAAAGACCCCTTCGTCATTATTTCTGATGCGTCGCCGATTCACCTGGCCTCGGTCCTTCAGAATGAATCTCCTCAGGCCATTGCCATTGTTTTATCCGAAATTTCACCCAAACTGGGTACAGAGATATTAAGCCGTCTGGATGAGCAAAAAGCTCAGATGACTGTCTGGCGGATGGCTCAACCGGCAACCGTCTCACGGCAAACGGTTCTCCGAATCGGCGAGATGGTCCATAAACGCCTCGCTGAAATGCAGTCGGAACAGGTAGAGGCGGGCCAGACACCCGAAGAAGACACTTCCACCGCCAACCTGCGGAAAATCGCACTGGTTCTGGGCGGCTTGAATAAGGAAAAACGCGATGCCTTTTTGGAAACAATCGAAGGCAAAGATGATGAAGCCGCCGACATGGTTCGGGCGCTGATGGTAACCTGGGAGGACATCCCGAGAATTGAGGATAAGTCGCTTCAGGAAATCCTGAGACAGGTGGAAGTATCCACTATGGCCAAATCGCTGCAAGGGGCCGATGCGATTATTGCCGCGAAGATCAACGGAAATATTTCCGAACGAATGAAAGAGATGATCGAAGAAGAGGTCTCTCTCATGGGGACTCTAAAAAAGAAGGACATTGCAGAGGCCCGCGAGGCGATGGTTCAACCGCTGCGCGACGCCAACAAAGCCGGAGACCTGGAATTTATTGAGGAGGATGATTAGATTGGTCATGGCCACGGTGAGTTTACAACTGAATATGCCGATTCAATCCGCCCGTGTTATCAATGAAGAGGTGGAATCGCCCACGGACCAGACGGCTCCAAACGCAGAAGCGCTAATACAGGGCAGCCAACAAGTGGATACACTGTGTAATGCCCTGCAGCAGGCCGCCGAAAATCTTGAGCGCTATACGGAAGGGTTGTTTCTTTCCCACAAGGAACAGATCGTGCGTCTCAGCATCGAAATTGCTTCTAAAATTCTCGCCAAGGACCGCCGCGAGCGAAATTATGACATTGAAAAGATCATTTCACAGGCCCTGCAGACGGTTCCCGCATCCAAGCAAACCATGATCCGATTAAACCCGGATGATTTAACAACAATGCGGAAAATGATCGACGCCAACGAATTCACAGCACCGGAGGGCGTCCATTTTTCGGGCAATGTGTCTATCGGTCCGGCTGAATGTATGATCGAAACGGACCACGGGGTGATCGAATATCTGATTGAAGAGCATCTCAAACAAGTTGAAAACGCTCTTTCGCAAACCAAAGACGAAACAAAATAAAAGAAATGACACCCGCATTAAACAATTCGTTCTCGGTGGATTTCGATCTGTTCCATTCAACATTAGAGCAGGTCAACCTGACACAACTAAAAGGCGCCGTCACCCATGTCTCCGGTTTGACGGTTGAAAGCAGCGGTCCGGCGGATGTCGGGCTGGGACAACTGTGCCAAATCCGCATTCAAAATCATCAGGAAATCCAAGCCGAAGTGATTGGTTTTCGCAAGGGCGGATTGATTCTACTGCCGCTGGATTCCATCGATGGGATTCGAGCCGGCGACCCTGTTACCGCATTGAACGAACCGCGAACCATTGCCCTGGAT
>QNBU01000079.1 GCA_003644215.1 Planctomycetota bacterium | reverse complement strand
GTCATTTTGAATTTGTTTAGGATTTAGAATTTCGGATTTAGAATTTTCACAAAAACAGCTTAACTCCTTAGTAAGAAATGCGTTACAATCAGTGCTACAGTCTCAAATCGCGCTGTCGTATTAGGAACTGCGTATAAATAACCTATCCATTTCTCATCTCATCTTCACATTATCTTCAGCCGAATCTCAATCACGAAATCCTCGATGTAGAATAGTTACACCTGCGGTTTCGCTCAATCGATTGCGGCTAAATCGAATGCAAATCTGAGCGACAAATGAACAGTTTATTTATACGCAGCCCCTTAACAGGATTTACAGGATACATAACAGGTCTTGCTAAACTCCGTTAATCCTATCTAAAAATGAATCCAAACACCCTGTCATTAGCAAAATCAACCCCATAAAACTCCTTACGCAGTTGAATAAAAACTCCGGACAAGATTTGACATTAACCAGCGATCCGCTTAGAGTGCTTAACGGCAGATTTTACGCTGAGTTTGATAGGTTTTGTTGGGGTGCAGGTGTTGCAACCCCCATTTTTGACACTCTACAAGTTAATGAGCAAATCGAAAAACGACAAATGGACGCCCGCCCAGCAGCGGGCCATCGAGACCGTTGGCCGGGGTGTGCTGGTTACGGCCTCGGCGGGAACCGGCAAGACAGCGGTTTTGTCGCATCGTGCGGTCCGGCGGATTGCTGACGGTACCGATCCGGTTCGGGCCGATTCGATGCTGGTGCTGACCTTTACCGATGCGGCGGCCGAAGAAATGCGCAGCCGGATCGCCGAAACACTCTATCAGCGCTATCTGGACACCCACGACAGCCGCCTGCGACAACAGCTTTTGTTACTGGATCGCGCCTATATCAGCACGATTCACTCATTCTGCAAACGCATTCTGACCGAATTCTTCTATCTGATCGATCTGGATCCGGCGTTCGGCATTCTCGATGCGGATGAGCAGCGATTGCTGAAAGCCGACTTGCTGGCCGGTACATTGGAGGATGCCTGGGCCGACGAGGCGATGGCAAAGGATATCGAATCGCTCTTTGCCGGGCGGCGTGTTCAGGCCGGTACCAATAGCTTTGTGGATATGATCATTCCGTTGACCGGGTTTCTCGACAGCATTGTCAATCGGGCTGACTTTTACGACCGGGCCGCCGCACTGAACGATCATCAGGATGCTGCCTATGCCGAACTCAAGAATGCGCAGAAAGAAATACTGCTGCGAAAGCTCGATCACTGCCAAAAGCGGCTGAACTATGCGCTTTCGCTGGATGCGCAGCATTGCGGTAGCGATTTTGTTACCGACTACATCGAACAAAACTATTTTCCGGCTGTTGAAACGGCACGGACTTTATTGGAAAAAGACCGCTTTGACCTGTGCGCTGCACACGTTGGAGATTTGGGCATACCCAATATGCCTCGCTTTAAGAAAAAACTCTGGGCCCAAGACATCAAGGACACGATCAAACAGCCCATTGATAAGGTCAAGGATACATTGAAGGGTCTGCGCGATTTCGCCCTGCTGTGTCCAAAATACCAGCAGCGGCTGGCACCGCAGGTGGCGACCCAAACAAAGACCCTGCTGAAACTGATGCAACGGTTTGACGCGCTCTATGCCGCTGCCAAACAAAGACGCAATGTGCTGGATTTTGCAGACCTGGAACATCACGCTCTGAAACTGTTGCAAACACAACCAGAGACGGCAGATAAGCTCAAAGAACGATTTGAGTATATTTTTGTCGATGAGTATCAGGATATTAACGCCGTCCAGCAGCGAATCCTTGAGCAGGTCTCTCGCGATGATAATGTTTTCGTGGTGGGCGATGTCAAGCAAAGCATCTATGGATTTCGTCAGAGCAAGCCGGACATCTTTCTCGACCAGCTTGAAAACGCCGGCGACGGCTCTGGCCCTCCGGAATTACCGGTGCGAGTGGATTTGCAGGACAATTTTCGCTGCCGGAATGAAATTGTCGATTTTGTCAACGCCCTGTTTTCGCAGACGATGACGCGGGCGGTCGCGCAGATGGATTATGACAAACGGGCCGAGCTGGTCAGCGGGTTTGACTATCCGGCGTTTGAGGCCAAAGACGGCCCCCGCCACCCGGTCGAATTGGCCCTGTTGAATGAGCAAGATGATGGCACTTGGCGGCACGACTCCGACGATCCGGCTCAATCGGTCAGCGCCGCACAGCGGCAGGCCGTGTGGGTTGCCGAGCGAATTCAGAAGATCGTGGGCGCACAGACGAGCGCGCCGGAGTTTCAGGTCTATGATAAAAAGACGGACGGCTTTCGCGGCGTGGAGTATCGCGATATCGTGGTGCTGATGCGGTCGCTGTCACACAAGGCACAGGATTATACTGAGATGCTCCGACTGGCCGGCGTTCCGGTCAACTCGCAAAGCGCGTGCGGCTACTTTGAGGCGACCGAGGTGTCTGATTGCCTGACGCTTTTGAAAGTGCTGGACAACCCGGATCGCGATATTGAACTGGCCGGTTTGCTGCGAAGCCCTGTTTTTGGTGTTACAGATACCGAGCTTGCGAAAATTCGTCTGCACACCAAAGAGAGGACAAGCTTTTACAAAACGGTCAGCCAGTACGCCAGTGATGGCGATGAAGCAGCTTTGTGTGGAAAACTAAACACCATTTTATCGCAAATCAACGCATGGCGGCGGCAGGTTCGCATCGGTTCGCTGGCGGATTTTCTGGACAGGGTCTTTCGTGAGAAAGGTTTGCTGTCATTTTATGCCGCTTTGCCGAACGGGGCGCAGCGGCGGGCAAATCTGCTTAAACTGCATGACCACGCGATCCGGTTTGAACATTTCCGTACGACGGAGCCGGGAACCGCACTGGGCCGCTTTGTCGAATTTTTGGAAAAGCTGGACGAGAATCAACAGGATTGGGCGCCCGCCGAACCGGACAGCGTTGGCCAGAACGCTGTCCGGATTATGAGCATCCACAAAAGCAAGGGGCTGGAGTTTCCGGTCGTGTTTGTTGCCGAGTTAAACACACGATTCAATATGCGCGATACTTCGGGGGCGTGCCTGATCGACGAGCGGATGCTCGGCTTGCAGGTCGCCGATAAAGATGCCAATGCGGCGTTTGCCTCGACGGCGCATCAGGTGATCGCCGATCACACGCGCCAAAAAACGATCGCCGAAGAAATGCGTATCCTGTATGTGGCCCTGACGAGGGCGCGGGAAAAGCTGATTTTAACCGGAAGCATAAAGCAAAACACCTGCGCCGAGCTTCTGTCCCGGTTCGCACAGTTTGCAGACGGCCTGCCCGGATGGAAATTGAGTGAAGCGCGGAGCCATCTGGACTGGGTGCTGACGGGTTTTGCGAACCAGTCATCGCTGCATCAATTGCTTGGGACCGATGTCGAATACACTTTATGCGATGACGGGTTGTTTTTTGCCCAGCACATCGGGCGCCGACAGCTTGATGCGATAACGAACAAGATACTCGACGCCAAACGCTCGCTGAAAGCGACCGCCGAGTCGCCGAAAGCCGGCTGCCCACAGGACAAAGAGGCGAACACCGCGTTTGAGACAATCAAGCAGAATATAGAATGGCGATACGATTTTTCCGATGTTACGCGGACACCGGCTAAATTAAGTGTCAGCGAACTGACACACCGGGATGATGAATTTTCCGCCGCGAGTGTTCAGCGAGCGTTTTCACAAAAACCGTCGATTTTACAGAGCAGTGAGCCCGCGGGTCGCCGTCAAAAAAGACCGGATGCGATGGTATTGGGTTCGGCGACCCATCTTGTCTTTGAACAGGTCGATTTGTCCGGGCCGGTCGATGCAAAAGCGATTCAGGCGATGCTGTCTCGATTGATTGAAACCGGACAACTGACCGAACCGCTTGCCGCGGCGATTGATGTTGCGGCGATTGTCTTATTTTTTAACAGTGAATTGGGGCAACTGGCCAAACAAGCAGGCGGCAGCGTCTATCGCGAATGGCCGTTTACATACGGGCTGAACGCCGCAGAGGTTGGCGCGCAATCCGATAATGAAATTATTGTCCTGCAGGGGATTATCGATATGATCATTCCGACCGATGAAGGGCTGGTGATCGTGGACTTCAAGACGGATCGTATTTCGGAAGAAGCTATCAGTGAACGAGCCGAAAAATACGCCGGACAAATGCGATCCTACGCGACCGCCGCGGCGGACATCCTCAAACAGCCCGTCATCGCCGTATGGCTATATTTTCTCTGTCCGAAAAAATCGGTCGAGATAAATCTGGATTGATCGCAACTGAAAAGTTTGAGGAGGTTCGACCGGATAAAATAAAAAAAGAAAACATCAGAAAACTTTGGGTTCTCTGATGTTTTCCGGAGGGGAGAAAACTCTTGCAATAATCAAATCGGCAAAGCCGTTTTGAATTCTTTAACAAATTTTAAACAATCTGTCCAGTAAAAAATACGAACTTTTTATCGGACGGTTCATTTTAAACTAAGACAACAACCCCTAAAAAGCCGATCTTAGCTCACAAAGGACATATTAGCCGATATATCCTTTTTATGCAACCCTTTTATTAGAAAAAAGTTGTGATATTGTTACGGTTTTATTAAAAAAATGGCAGATTCCGTCAATTTTGTCGTTTTTTGTGCGTTTTTCCATAAATGTTGGCGTTAAAAGTGATATGTTCGCAAAACACCGTAACTTATTGTAAACGCAATAGTTATAGCGATTAAAATGGGCGAAAATGGGGGTTTGTATAATGTGAGTCCTTTTTCAAAGAACACTTAGGTAAGATTTTTTAACACAGGAGTTGATTGTGAAAATGAAGCATTTGTTTATTATCGCATCTGTTGTTTTCTATTTTGGCATCGGGGCCGTTTTTGCGGCTGAATCTGCGCAGGCGGACACGCCGCAGGAGGTTCTCAATTCGCCAAACAGTATCCCCGAGACTCATCAACAGACGGTTGCCGAACAGCAAGCCATTGCCGAAGAGCAGGCCCAACACAAAAAACAAATACAGCGGATTGTTTTGATAGGTGTTTGCTATTTCGCTGTTTTGGCGGCCATCCCTGCGGTGCTGATTAAATATCGTAAGCCGATTGCCGCCGCGATGCAAAGAGGTGACGGTAAATTATCCATAAAGCGGCTTACAATAGCACTGGTTGTTTTCGTTATCTTGATGGTGCTGGACCCGCTGTATTTTCTGATTTTCGGTTCAGAATCTGTCGGCACGGTGCTGGCGCAAATCCTGAGCATTGTTGTCCTGCTGCTGGTTGGTGCGGCGGTTGTGTGGGGCGTTCGAAAAGTCCGCACAAAGTGGCCGTTTGTAACGATTGTGCTGTATAGCGTTTTCTTTGTGTTGATGCTAATGCCGGTTGTGTGGCTGGTTTTATGTGCGTTTGGTCGTCCTGATACGGATTACAGTGGTTTTGGAATGACTGGTTTGCTCGATTTTTACGACTCGTTTTATGGGTGGCTTTTTTCATTTTCTGACCCGTCCGTATTTATTATATGGGCGATTATCTTGGCGATACTGATTGCGCAGGCGTGTTTGCTGATCGTGCCGGTGCGGATTAAGCACCAGCGGCCTAAGAAACGGCGGGGGTTCTGGTTTACGGCGATTATCGCCGCACTGCTCTGTACCGTATTGCTGTTCTTTGCGGGCTTGTCAATTATCTGTGCGATATGGGGGGATGATATTTCCGAGCCGGTGTTCTGGGTTCTTGTGGGGATTTTGCCGCTGAACTGGATTGGCTGGTCAGTGGCGTT
>QNBU01000078.1 GCA_003644215.1 Planctomycetota bacterium | reverse complement strand
TCGGTTGCCTTATATGGGTCGGCAGCGGCCTCATCAATTGTTTTAACCGTCAGGCCGAACTTTTGACCCAAATCAGATGTGTCCGCCAATTCACTATCGGCCTTGGAGCCAACCTTGACGGTGACTTTCTTTTCCTTGCCATCACGGATGATAGTAAACTCCACTTCTGTCTCCGGTGTGGTGAACCCGATGATGTTTTTTAAGTCTTGGGGGGCTTCGACTTTTTTATCATCAATCCCAATAACGACATCGTCTTTTTTTAGCCCCGCTTTATCCGCCGGACTGTTTTCGGTGATACGGGTAACCAGTACCCCTTTATTATTTTCGAATTTAAAAAAATCGGCCATATCTGACGAAATATTCTGCATTCCAATACCGACATAACCCCGCTGGACCTTGCCCGTTTCGATCAACTGTTCCTTGACCGCTTTGGCCATATTGGCCGGAACTGCCAAGCCAATGCCCATGTAGCCGCCGTCTCCGGTAATAATTGCCGAGTTAATTCCGATGACTTCACCGTCGAGATTGAGCAGCGGCCCACCGGAGTTACCCGGATTGATCGCTGCGTCTGTCTGAATGAAATCCTGGTAAACATCTTCGCCTCTGTGCATGACATCGTTGCGACCCAATGCGCTGACAACTCCTACGGTCAAGGTTTCGGTCAGACCAAAAGGATTGCCGATGGCGATCACCCATTCGCCGATCTGGAGTTGGTCGGAATCGCCTAATTCTAAAAACGGCAGATCATCGACATCTTTAATTTTCAACAGGGCCACATCCGCTTTGTCATCGGAGCCGACCAACTCAACATCTTCGTATTTATTCCCACCATCGGTAATGATCGTGATTTCGTCAGCGTCATCAATGACATGATGATTGGTCAGAACGAAACCATCGGCACTGATGATAAAGCCCGATGCCTGTCCCTCGCGATATTGTGGGGTGTCTGGTCGCTGCCTGCGAGGAGAGCGGCCACCAAAAAACCGTTCAAAAAAATCATCGTCAAACGGTGAGCCGGATCCAAAGCCAGATATCTGCTGATGAACTTTAGCCCGCACATGCACCGCAACCACCGCCGGCGTTGCCTGCTCAGCGACAGCCGAAAATGCCTTACTGGTCTTACGAAGCGTTTCGATACCGTTGGTGTCCACATCGGCGGCCTGCACCCAAACCATAGTTGTCAGGATAAAAAGAACCACGCTTTTGAATACATTTCTCGCTTTCACAATTTTCCCTTTCCTGTGTCTTTTTTGTAAAAATTCGTAAAGAAAATACTTTGAGATAATACGCCCCAAAGATTCATTTGTTCAAAAAACCGTGGTGCTTTCATTGTTAGAGCCGAAGGCTCGTTATACAGTAGCCGGGGGTGAAACCCCCGGTTGAGAATACCCCTAATCATCCAAAGCCCCAACGGGGCGAGATATTCTGCTATATTTCGCACTCTTCCGGTTCCGTTTCGCCCTGTTCAGGGCTAATAGGTGCATGGGAACCCCAATACCGGCGGTTATCACCACCGGCTATTATATTAAAGCCCTTCGGGCTTCATCATGCTACGAATCATCTGCTTCATCCGAATCGTTCTGCTCTGAATGGTCGTCGTTACCGCTGTTCTCAGCGGGAGCATTGTCGCCGTCATCAGCGGTCTTTTTTGCCGCTTTTTCCTGTTCCAGCTTTAACAGGTCGGCCACCGTTGGCTTGTCCAGTGTTTTGCCGTCGAGGATTCGTTTGACATCTTCGGCATCCAATGTCTCGTACTTCAGCAGTGCCTGGGTCAATGCCTCCACCTTGTCTTTCTGGGACTCGATTAAGTCCTTAACCTTTGCATAGGCGTCATCGATCAACCGCTTGACCTCACGGTCAATGGCCTCGGCGGTTTTTTGCGAATACTCCGGCCCCATACTGTAATAGGCCTCCGGCCCGGTGTCCGGGGAGTACTTAATCGGCCCCAGTTCTTCGGCCATGCCCCATTCGGTAACCATTTCGCGTGCGATGTTGGTGGCCTGCTGAATATCTGACTGCGCCCCACTGGTAATATCATCGCAGAACAACGCCTCGGCCACCCGCCCGCCAAAGCAGACCTGTAAATTCGCGAGACAGTATTTCTTTGAGTAATACAGCCGATCCTTTGTCGGCAGTGCAAAGGTCGCGCCGCCCATCGGCCCGCGCGGGATAATGCTAACCTTATGCAGCGGGTCGGCATCAGTCAGCATCGACTGCACCAGTGCGTGTCCGGATTCATGATAGGCCGTCATCGTGCGATCCTGATCGTCCACTTGGCGGCTGCGTTTGGCCCGGCCCCAGCGAACCTTGTCGCGGGCCTCCTCAAAGTCAGCCATCTCCACAAAATCCTTATCCTGCATACTGGCGCTGATGGCGGCTTCATTGATGAGCGCTTCCAGTTCGGCGCCGCTGAACATCGGCGTCCCACGGGCCATTCGCTCAAAATCAACATTCGGATCATATTTGACTTTTTTGGCGTGAATCTGCAATATCTTCATCCGCCCTTTCAGATCGGGCAGCGGCACGACCACCTGTCGGTCAAATCGCCCAGGACGGGTTAATGCGCCGTCGAGAATGTCGCCGCGGTTGGTCGCGGCCATCACAATAACCTGATCGTCTGTACCAAACCCGTCCATTTCCACGAGAATCGCATTGAGCGTCTGCTCCCGTTCATCATGGCCGCCGCTGGCAAAACCGGGGCCTCGTTTTTTACCGATTGCGTCCACTTCATCCAAAAAGATGATACAGGGTGAGTTTTCTTTGGCCTGCTTGAACAAATCGCGTACGCGGCTGGCGCCGACGCCGACAAACATTTCCACAAAATCACTGCCCGCGATGCTGAAAAACGGCACATCCGCCTCGCCCGAAATCGCCTTGGCCAACAGGGTCTTGCCGCAACCGGGAGGGCCAACAAGCAACACACCGCGTGGAATGCGTCCGCCAAGCTTTTTGAATTTTTTGGGATTTCTCAGGAACTCGATAATCTCGGCGACTTCGTCCTTGGCCTCCTCGATTCCGGCGACATCATCAAATGTCATTTTGGCTTCTTTGCCCTGCATCCGGTGCTTGCTGCGACCGAAGTTCATCAGCATCCCCCCGCCACCCTTCATGTTCCGCAAAAAGAAGAAATAGACGAGTCCTACGATCAGGATCAGCGGTAGAAAATTGACCAACAACGGCAGTACCCAGCTTTCACCGGTACTGTCATATTCGGCAACGCCATTGTCTTTGAGCCATGTTGAGAAGTTTTCCGGCAGCATCTCCGGGGCGTAACCTACCTCATAAACCTTTGCCACCACCTTATCGCCCTGATTTAGAAGCTCGACCGCTGCGTCTGTAAGCTCCCCCTTGATCTTTCGCCCGGATTCATTTAACTCCGCACTCTGGACATAGCGCTGCTCTACATAGGTCTCAAACTCAGAATACTTCAGCGGCTGTACACGGTTCATCTTTGTGAGTGTCATCAAAACAAACATAACGGCCAATCCAATCAGCAGCCAACTGAACGGTCCGCGGCTGTATTTGGGTAGCGGCGGCTTGGGACCGGAGGGTTTAAGTGGTTTTTTTTGAGGAGGTATTTGTTTTTTAGTCATATTTTTAGTTCTTAGTTTTGAGTTTTGAGTTCTTAGTTAAGGATTTGTTCCATTCGGCTTTACTCAGAGCCGACTCTTCAAATGGGTTCGTTTGCAAATGTTTATCGCGTACCGCTCTTACCAAGGCGTTTCCATTAGTTCGACTACCCTGACGGCCACTTTATTTACAGCCCGGTTGACCGAATACTCGAAGGTTTGCCCCAGCGGGTCCGAATAGCTGCTTGAGGCGTAAACTTTTTCTCCATCAATCAGCAATCGCCCGGTTTTCAGGTCTTTCCAGGTAACCCGAACATTGACGAGTGTTTCCTGCTCGATCGGCTTGGCCGAATAGCGATCTGTCGCCAAGACACTGGAGCGGATACCCAGCTGGCCGCTGAGAACCGAATCGGCGATATTCCTGTCAGAAACGATTTTGTAAGGGGTCTGTGATTCAATGCGTTTACAAATCGCATCGGTCAGCACAAACTCATGCCCGCGGCGAAAGCTCGTCGTATCGAACATTTCTACATACACCGTTTGCACCTGTTCAGGATAGAGCCAGTTATTCTGATAGCCGCCACAACCAGCCACCGGCAGCAGGGTTGCCGCACCGAACACAACGATAACTGATAACAGTGTCTTTTTCATATCGATTGCTTCCCGCTACTGTTTGGATTCCGATTTGTTTTTAGAGCTAAATAACGGTTCCAGATAAAACCACTTGTCCAGAAACTTTGTTGTTCCGGTCACAGTTCGTCGCCGCAGGTTCATTTTAATCGGCGAAACCGCATCCGGCATCAGTCGTGCCTGTGCCATTTGTGCCGCCTTGCTGTCGGGCCATTGGGCCAGCACCTTATGATACGACCGGTTTGCCGCATCCAAATGCCCCGTCCGTTCGTAGTAAAAACCCGTTTCGTATTCCTTGTAGGCCAGTTGCTCGGCGATCAGAGTGATGGTTTCGTTGATTTCCAGCCGTTCTGCATCCTGCGGATACCGCGTTTTGTAATCCTCAAAATACGAACGGGCGCTGGCCAGAACCGTCGCGTCATACGGAGTACCATCATAGGAAGCGTGAAGGGATTGAGCCATCCGCAACACGGCCCTCTGCCGGGTTTGGCCGGTGGGCCAGCGGTCGGCAATCTCCTGCCATGTGTAATAGGCCTCCACAAATTTCTCTTTGCGTTCCTGATTTTCGGCCAGCGTCGTCAGCGACCGCAGCGCAATCGGCGCGTTTCCGGCACGATCCGTAACATCCCGCATCAGTTCAACACCCGTATCAAACGCCGGCAGTGGCAAAATACCTAAAAAGACACGCTTTTGTCCCTGCAGGTAGGCGGTTGCGACCGAATAAATCCGCTCCAGTGCCGCTGGTTGCAAAACACTGATCGGCCAGGCATCGATAAACCTTTTGTATGCGGCGGCGGCCTTGTACCAGTTGGCTTGGGCATACAGCTTTTCAGCATCTAAATACGCCTGTATTTCCGCACCTGCCATATTGGGAAAATCGCTTTTGAGTTGCTCCAGCGCCTTGACCACATTGGATTTCGTGCCGGTCAAAAGCTGCTGCTTAATCTTCGAGACAGCCAGCAAATACTCACCTTCGGGCGTATCGGCTGTATTCTGCCAGTTGTTTTCACCGCTGAGATGGTAGGTTTTAGCCGTGCCGAGGCCTGTCAGAATTGACAACGCCGCCAAAACCATCCCAATCTTCCTGATCCCTGAAGTCATAAGTGCTTCCCTACAATACAGTTAAAATATCGCCAGACGGAACCCTCAAAATAATGGCTGGTCGTCCATATTTCTTCCAAACCGCATATTATATCGATGTTAGGGCCACTTGCAACCGAATGTTGCGGCTTTTTAGCTTCGGCAACGGCTGGCACGGTCAAGCTGTGTAGGAGTTCAAGCGTTAACTTGTTCGCTGACACACTAAAGTGTGAACTCTTACAACGATGGTATCGCTAATCTGTAATGCCAAGATCGTCTTTGGTGATAATACTGTCAAAGACCTGACCGGCCGCTTCGACATTTTCGCGTCCGCCCTGCTTGCGGTCGATCACGCAGACGATTTTGCTGATCGTCGCCCCGGCTTCGGTGATGATCTTGGCCGCCTCCAGCACCTGCCCGCCGGTGGTGGCAATATCCTCGACCAGCAGGACAACATCGCCCTCTTTAAGTACGCCTTCGACCATTTTGCTCGTGCCGTAGTCTTTTTTGCTGTTGCGAACGATGATCCACGGTAGATTCGCCTCCATCGCCGTCGCCGCGGCCAGCGCCACCCCGCCCAACT
>QNBU01000077.1 GCA_003644215.1 Planctomycetota bacterium | reverse complement strand
GTTTCACGAGAGCCGCGATGATCAGTATCGGTGCCGAAAGCAGGCCTAACAGGACGCATGACATAAATCGATCAAAAATCTCTTTCAGGATGATATTCATCCCGGTTAAAGGGGACTCTGACGCCGTAAAAAGCATACTGGAGCCGATCATGATGGTCGAGGGCCGATTCATCTGAGCCAGCGGCCCCCAGTTTGGCAGAATACGAACCGTAACACCTTTATTTTGCAGGTCGCTTAGATAGGGATAGATCGACGCAGCTTCAGGGCCGTGAACGGCCAGATAAATCTCATCGATTCCCGTCTCTTTTGCAAGGTCGCCGAGCTTTTCGATAGCTCCATAAACGGCAATGCCGGCGATCGTTTTGCCCTCAAGTTGGGGCTTGTTATCGATGAGAAAGCTGCACTTTAAGCCGGAATGGGAGCTGGCCTCAATGTCCCGCAGCAGTTTAATCGCGTTTTTACCCGTACCGATAATGCCGTAGTGTCGTTGGTTGTACCCCCTGGAGCGGACTTGGTGAAGTGCCAGGATCATGAGCGAATGCGATGTCAAAAGTCCCGCCAGCAGTGCAAATAGAAACAGAATCAGCAGGATGCGTGTGTACGGTGTTTCTTTGGAGTAATACAAAAACAGGACAATGAACATATACCCCAGCAGGATGGATTCAACTTGCTTTCTGATCTGTCTGAAGGTCGGTTCAGTCCGCAGGGATTGATAGATCCCCGCCCAGTGTCGGCAAAGCATAACAATGATCACCACCGGCACCGTCAGCAGCAGGTGCCGCAGACAGGAAGGGACTCCTGAATGCTCGAACAGCCCGGAGTAGAAGCGGAAGTAATAGACCGCATTCCAAAGGATTCCGACCGTCAGAACATCCAGCAAAATCCGCAGAAAATGAACAACTGCAAAATGTCGTTTCAGCATAGTTGCAACTCTACTGTATCGCAGAACAAACCCGACCCGGCGAGGCATTTTTTGTTAGACCCTGCGCCGCTATTTGGCATAGACACCCTGATTGTAGGCCTCTTCGGCGATTTTCTCAACTTCGGAGTTTTGCAGCGTAACGATCTTTCCAGATCGTTCGTCTTCCAGCTTTACCGCTCCGCCGCTGAGATTCTTGACATCTCGTGCGTAATAAACATGGTCGGTAGCAGGGTCAGTAATGCGGTAATACGGCGAACAGCCGCAAAGACAAAGCACGCACAGCAGCATCACAATCACATAATTCTTCATTTCATTCTCCTATAATATCTTTCACACTTTGAAAAGTTAGTGTCGGAACCGTCAGCGATTTGAATCAGAAGATGGCTGATCCGATGCGGAGCATGGTGGCGCCTTCTTCGATGGCGATCTGGAAGTCCTGGCTCATTCCCATACTGAGGTGCTTGAATTTGGCTCCGGCGAAGCTTTCACCTCGAATTTCTTCAAATATATCCCGGGCGCGGGCAAAGCTGGCCCGTACACGGTTTTTATCCATCGTCAGCGGGGCCATGGTCATCAGCCCGACTAGCCGCAGGTTGCCCATGGTGGTGAATTGTTCGGCCAGATGAACGGCGGCTCCGACCGGCGCCCCGTATTTTTGGGCTTCGCCGGAACAGTTGATTTGCAGTAAAATGTCGGTATGAATGCCCAGTTTATGCGACTGTGTATTCAGCTCTTCGGCCAGCCGCAGCGTATCGACGGACTGGACCATTCGGCAAATCTGGAGTGTCTGCTTGACCTTGTTCCGCTGCAAGTGTCCGATCATATGCCAGCAAACCTTATCGGGGATGCTTGGGTCGTCCTGATTTTCTGTGAGAAAAGTTTGGATATCATTGGCCACCTGCTTGAGGTGCTGGACGCGGTTCTCACCCAGATCGACAAACCCATGGCGAATGACCTCCTGAATCGCCTCCAGTGCGGCGGTTTTTGTAACGACAACGACCTTAATGGACTTTTCGCTGCGTCCCGAACGCGCACAGGCCTTGGCGATGTCATCTTGAATCTTCTTTAATTTGTCCGCGATTACGCTCATTATTTCAATGCTTTTTTAGATTATCAATCAGGGCAGGAATTTCGAAGTTTTTTTCAATTTATCCGGAAGATATTGATTCACGACAAAATCCAGGCCGTGTTTAGCAAAGGCCTGCTGCTCGACACGCTGGCCCATTTTCAGCATCTGGTTGATCGCTAACTGCCACGGTTTATGATGCTTGACGAAGGGGTCGTTCTTCAGGGCGTCTTTGGCGCGCTTGATATCCACCTCTTTGAGTGCATGGGTCGGCAACTTGTAGTCTATGATGTCCTGGGGCGTAACGCCGAGGAATGATGCCTTGGGGACACAGAAGTATTCGTTCAAGTGGGCCGCGTTGCCGGAGCCGACCTTGAGTGTCCGGTAAATGTTAAAATATCCATAGGGGTCGCCATCAACAAAGGCATAGACCGGAATCTTTAGCGAGTCGCTGAGCCGGCGGATGAAGCGGCGGCACGCGCGAGTGGGTACGCCGCCCATGCTGATCAGGATGCAATTGGCCTTGTTCCAGTAGTCGCATTTGACCAGCCGCTGGAAGGCACCGGCGGTTTCGATGGCAAGGATGAATTTGGCCTTGCTCTGGAACTTGAGGTTTTCGACTTCAACGGGGATCGAATAGGCGCCGGAGCCGAATTTGGTACAGTCGATCTTGAGTTTTCGGCCGCTGTTGTCTTTGTCGATGACGAACAGGTTGCCGGCAACGGAGCCGCCTTTTTCCTCGGGGACAAACTTAAGCTGCTCACGGTTGACGCCGAACATCGCTTCGATATCATCCATTACGGTATCTGATTCGGGCTGTTCGGTGAAGCCGGCCTTGCCCCAGTTTTTCGAGATGTAATAGGCCTCTCTTTTGGTGGCCATATTATCCTCTTCGATAAGCTGCTTACTCAGGGCCATCATTTTAAGCGTTTGGGCGAACGCCTTGACGGTGTTGACCGTCAGGGTACGCTTTTTGGTCTTGCCCAGCATTTCGAAATGCCCCTTTTTGGGATGATATTTCACATTGGACAACGACCGAATCGGAGTACTCATCGTGGGGCCTCGTTTGGCTATGATGGTCTTATAGACCTGCTGGGCATTGTCCGTGATTCGCTGCGAGGCAGATGTCTGCTTGGCTTTTGCCATAGAAATTCAAACTCCGTTTTGTGTTAATTTATAAGGATGTCGTCGCTTGCTACTGTAAAAGAAAGAATCCTCTGATGCAAGCATAAACGAGTATTCAGGGCCAAAAATACGCCTGCTGTCCCCCAATTGCGGCATTTTATTTAAATTGGTGTTGTTTTTTGCAAAAACATCGTTGACAAAATTGGAATATGTCGATATATTTGGGTGTGGATATTTAAGTCAAGGGCTATGGCTTTAACATAAACCTCGGCGAGGCTAAGCGGGATTCCGTTTCCCCCCCCAGACGGACCTGCATTCCTCGCCACTTTTTTGCGCAAAACCAATGCGTGGCACGGGCTTCCAGCCCGTGAATTACGGCAAAAAATACCCGCTCACTCAGCGATGCGGAGGTGGACTTTTCTGCTTCGGGGTCCGTCGAACTCACAGAAGAAAATGGCCTGCCATGTTCCCAATTTCAACTGTCCGTTTTGAATCAAAATTGTCTGGCCAGCTCCGACAAGGGATGATTTTACATGGGCGTCGCTGTTGCCTTCGTTATGACGGTAGCCCTTGCGGCGGTGGGGGATCAACTCTTCCAGTGTCAACAGAATGTCATGGGGAACATCCGGGTCAGCGTTTTCATTGATGGTGATCCCGGCGGTGGTGTGCGGACAGAAAACAATCGCCGTCCCTGTGGCAATACCGCTTTTTGCAACGGCGGCAGCGACTTCGGAGGTGATGTCGATCATTTCGTTTCGCTGGTGTGTTTTGACTGAGAGGGTTTCATTAAAATGACTCATAGTGAATGGCTCCTTACAAATACAGCGCAAGAGTTCGGATTAGCGTGGCACGGGCTTCCAGCCCGTGAATCACGGCCAAGATGGCCGTGCCACAAAAATACAATTCCTATAGTCTCAAATTACATCTGCTCGACGACTTCGATACCCAGCAGCTCGGTCAGGCCGTGTTTGATTGTCCGGGCGGTCAGGTCGCATAAGAGCAGACGAATAACCCGTTGGTCCGCCTCGGCTTTGAGAACAGGGCAGGCGTTGTAAAACCGGCTGAATGTCTGCGCCAGATCGTAGAGATAGCCGGTTAAGTAATTGGGTCGGCATTCTTCAGCGGCGACAGCAATGGCCTGGTCGTAGCGGATCAGCATTTTACCCAGTTCTTTTTCGGCTTCATCTGAAAAGGTCAGCGAATCGATACCGGCCAGTTCATTTTCGATGTCCACTTTACTTTCCGTCTTGCGTTCGATGGATTTGATACGGGCGTAGGCATACTGCATATAGGGGGCGGTGTTACCTTCCATCGCCAGCATCTTATCAAAGCTGAAGACAAAATCACTGTTGCGATTGTTGGAATAGTCGGCGTATTTGACCGCACCGATACCGACGGCTTGGGCGATTTCTTTCTTCTGTTCTTCAGGCAGGTCGGGGTTTTTTTCTTCCACGACCGCTGTGGCCCGCTGAACCGCCTCATCAAGCAGGTCTTTGAGTTTAACCGTGCCGCCGGTGCGAGTCTTAAACGGCTTGCCGTCGGTCCCCAGCATGGTGCCGAAGGTGACATGCGTTAAATCGATGTTATCTGTCCAGCCAGCCATCTTCGCCGTTTCAAACAGCATGTTAAAATGCAGGGCCTGCCGAGCATCCGTAACATAGATAATCTTATCCGCCTTGAGTTCGTTAATCCGAAACCGCAGGGCGGCTAAGTCGGTCGTTGCGTACAGAAAAGCTCCATCGGATTTTTGAATAATAAACGGCAGGGGGTCGCCGTCTTTGTTCTTGAAATCCCCCGGGAACACACATACAGCCCCATCCGATTTTGTCGCCAGTTTTTTAGCTTCCAGCTGCTCGACAACATCAGCCAGCTTATCCGCATAAAAACTCTCGCCGCGTTCATCTTCGGGTGTGAGTTTTACGGCAAGCCGTCCATAAATTGGCTGGTAATGATTACGGGATTCACGAACAATATCTTTCCATGAATTTAGCCAATACTCTTCTCCATGATGAAGACCTGCGATAGCGGCTCTCGCTTCTTTAGCAAATTCTTCATCCGTATCATCTTTTAGCTTGGCTTCCTGATAGAACTTTTCTAAATCTTCAAGGGTTTGAGAGATATTAAGTAAACCTTCATCTTTACTTGCTTTGTGTACTTTTTCTTCTAATAGCGTACAAAGCATTCCGAATTGTGTACCCCAGTCGCCGATATGGTTTTGGCGGACGACGGTATGGCCCTCGAATTCAACCATTCGGCTGATGCAGTCGCCGATGATGGTACTTCGCAGGTGACCGACATGCATCTGCTTGGCGATATTGGGCCCGGAGTAATCCACGACCACGGTTTTTGGCATTTTGACTTTTTCAATTCCCAGCCGGTCTTTGTCGCTATTTATTTCCAGCAATCGACCGGCAACAAACTCATCCTTGAGCCGCAAGTTGATAAAGCCCGGCCCGGCGATCTCCGGCGGCTGGCAAATATCATCAATATCAAGTTCCGCCACAATTTGTTCGGCAAGTTGGCGCGGATTGGTTTTTATCTTCTTAGCCGCCGCCATCACCCCATTGGCCTGATAATCTCCGAACTTCGCACTTTTTGAACCGCCAACCAAAGCAGGGCAGTCCTCTTGGCCGGTAACGGTTTCAATCGCCTGCGAAATTCGCTGCTCCAGTATATCGCTGAGTTTTTTCATAGGAAAAAATAATCAATCATCATTCATCAATCGTCAATTGCTCCGCATCGCCCCAGAGCATTTCGAGGTTGTAATACTCGC
>QNBU01000076.1 GCA_003644215.1 Planctomycetota bacterium | reverse complement strand
TTACACGGATTATTGACTGTGCCAAATCGCACAAAATTGCCATCCGCGCCGGTGTCAATGAAGCCAGCATCCGCGATTTGAAAAGCGATGTTGCCCCCGCCAAGCGGATCGCCCTGATGCTCAAAGAGATGCGGTCGTTCGTGCGACTGTTTGAAAAGCATGGCTTTGACAATCTCGTCCTCAGTGCCAAAAGTGCCGATACCGTACGCACTATCGAGGTCAACCGGGCGATTGCTACAAATTTTGACTACCCCATCCATATTGGGCTGACCCATGCGGGTCTTCCTGAAGACGCCCTTATCCCGTCTTCGGTCGCCATCGGAACACTGCTGGCCGAAGGCATCGGCGATACCATCCGTGTCAGCGTCGCCGGCGACCCGGTCAAAGAAATCGTTATTGGCAGGCAGATTCTGCGGTCGCTTGGGCTGGAATCCCATGCCGGTCCGGAATTAATCGTCTGCCCCACCTGCGGACGGTGTCAGGTCAATGTGGTTGCATTAGCCAAAAAGGTGCGAAAACGGCTGGAAAGTGTGACTAAACCCGTGCGGGTCGCCGTGATGGGCTGTGTCGTCAACGGCCCCGGCGAGGCCGCCGACGCCGACATCGCTGTCTGTGCAGGTGCAGGAAAAGGGTATATTTACAAAAACGGTAAAAAAATCGCTGTTGTTGAAGAAGCCAACCTTCTTGATGTCATGGCTGAGAAAATTGAAAACTTCTAACATTTTAATCAAACCCCAAATACGATATAAGAGTTCAGGATTTAGCTCGTTCCAGGCCGATGACCCACTAAAGCATGAACTCTTGTGATGTCTTATGATATGCGGATGTCAACTGTCGAGAGAGTTTCTCGTGGCCATTAAAAAGATACAAAAGCAATTTGTAATCTCGCGGCACACCACCCCGGATGGTGTACATTGGGATCTGATGCTGGATATGGATACTGTACTCTGGACATGGCGATTAAACAGCCCCCCTGCCGAAATCAAAAACGAACCCATCACCGCCAAACGCATCGGCGACCACTCCCGGCGGTTTCTGACCTACGAAGGCCCCGTTCAAAATAACACCGGCCAAGTCAAAATTGCCGACAAGGGTATCTATTCGTTATACGAACAAGTGGACAATTCGTTGCTGATTGATGTGCAGGGTGAAATACTGAAAGGGCAATTTATATTTTTCGAGACAGAATGCACTCTTTGGAAAGTTACGGCCCTTTGAAAGAATACCGTGCCGTATTTCGGACAGAGGATGCGTACCGGCAAGTATCTTATACCACTGGTTTTTTAGTTCGCATTATCCAGCCGACGGTTAGCCAGACGGCTACGGCGGCGAGGGCGATGAAGAGTACTCGCGAAGGGCCGTAGATGGCAATCAGCGGGATGGCGGCGCTGGTCCACAGTCCACCACCCATAAACGGCTCATGTACGATCTGCTTGCAGGCGAATGCATCGGCGGCGGGGGTATCGTAATCGGGATCGACCACGCGCAACAGCAGCAGGCCCGTCGCCGTAACACCCATGGACTGGCCCATTTCAGCAATCGCCCGCTCAAACCACGCATCGGGGAGAATCCGCCGGGCCAGTACCATAACGCAGAAGACATTCCACGCGATGCCCGCCGCGACGAGAATCAGCAGCGGCAGCCACGCGGTTTTGACGACATCGATACTAATCATCGCGATTGCGGCGATGACCAGGAAATCCAGCGAGCAATTTTGAATGCGACGGATGAGTCCAAGATCGATCAGCTTTTGCTTGTCATACTTTTCATCGAGAAACTGGATTACCAGCCCGCCAATCATACACAGCGGAAACAGGGGAAAACTTGAAAGCAGATGATTGCCGGATAAATAGACCGATTGCGATTCGAGCAGGACAAGGGCTTCTTTAATCAGCATTCCGATACCGCACGCCAGTCCCACGGCCACCAAGTGCAAGCTGAAGGCCTCAATGATGTCGCTGTTGACGGTCAGCCGTCCGGCGATGGGGCGTTGATCGACCGGAATCACGGCGATAGAGTCGTCTTCGATCTGTTGGCTTAGTTCCTTATGTCGGACGGCGTATCCCTTGCGTACGGCCCAGTTGATAAGGATCATCCCGACGACAATCGCCGACATAATGCCGCAGGTGGCGCTGGTCATCGCTAAGTCCTGACCTTCGGGCCATCCGCGTTCGGCAAAGACCGGTCCCATCCCCGCCGCGGTGCCGTGGCCGCCCTCGAAACCGACCGGCAGGATGCCGGCGAACATGCTCGGCAGGTCCGTGAATATCCAGCCGAGTACCAACACCCACAGCCCTAAGCCCACGACATACTGGCCCCAGGCGACGATCTGTCCATAGACGACCTGTGGGCCGGAGCGTTTCCAGAGATCGGAAAGGGCGGGGAGTTTCACGCCGAGAAACAGACAGGCAAAGACAACATTGATCAGCATAGAAGGTATTTTTCGCCACGGTTCGGTAACGCCGTCCAGCCAGCCGCTGACCGATTCACAACTGCTGCACCCGCCGGAGCCAGCCGCCAAAACCTGAATGACCAGCAATCCAAACAGTCCACCGATGACACAGCTTGGCAGGTACAGCTTTTGAAAAAGCTTAATCCGGCTGCGCAGCAAATGTCCAACTCCCAATAGAATGCATAAGACAACAAATGAGGTCATTGAACCAGTTACTCCGTATAAACAATTAAAACACCGACTTGTCGCAGTTTAGCAACAATTTGTGTTCCTGTGTAATGTTTTTTCATGCTTGCAGTCTCCTATAATTGTGTTTTATAGAGACTTTGGCCTTTTTTTCTACCGTACTCCGCACTACAATAATTGCGAAAGCGGTCTGGTATGTACAACTATAATTGATCCCCTCTGAATTCACGAACAGTATTTATCATTGCCAGATAGCCTTCTACCGGTACATAGTCTGCTATGGAATTGCCGGAACCAATCGCTATGCCGCCATGACCGGCTGTGGATTCGAGAATGGCTATAGTATAGGCCTTTATCTCATCGGGTGTCTTCTGGCAGAGTACATCCATGTCAATACCACCGAAATTACCAATCCTGTCACCATACTCAACAACCCATTTTGAGAAGGGCGCTATCGAATCTTCATTAGAGTGTTTAGCATCAATCTGAACGGTTCCTATGATGTCGTCCATGACATCGAATATACATCCGCAGCTATGAAGGAGAAATGGCTTTTCAAAACCGTGAACAACATCAACGATTCTTTTGTATTGTGGAGTAACATGTTTGCGAATATCATCGGGGGGAAGTAGCGTTGAACTCTTAAATCCAAGGTCATCTCCAAAGCGACAGACTGCATAAATATCTCCAAACTCATTCAGAAAACGCTTCCAAATACCAAGGTTAACTTTGCCAACCATTTTGAATAAATCAGCGTATAACTCTGCATCATCAAAGGATAATATGCACAGATTTTCATAACCGACCAGTTCCTGGACGCATTCGAATATACCATTTCCGGGTCCGCCTACAGCTTTCATACCTTCCGGCATTTCCTGTCGCAGCGCCTCGAAATGGCGAGAGTACTTATCAAAGAATAAGTTTTCAATTGTATCCCAAGGATACCTCTCGAAATCATTTCGATCTTTGATTACGCCGGGTTTATGCCCGCCTAAGGCACCGCTGTCAGGCATAATAGGGCCGATACACATTTCCCATGACACTGTATCGTAACCGAATTGCCTAAAAAACGAGCAATAGTTTTTAAAGAATATTCTTAAATCTGCCAGGTTCTGGCTCTGATAAAGGCCGGCGAACTTGGCACCGATAACTTCCTCGATTACTTTAACGGCTACGATATGCTCATACAAAGGAATACGGTCAGGCTCAATGTTTCTGGTAGCGTTTACCAGATTCTCATAATTCGGACTGGAATCTCTCATACATATCCTCTTCCATTTTACGCTTATTTTGCATAGTAGTATCTACTGTCTGTTAATATCGATAATGCTCCGGTTTGTAGGGGCCTTCTGCTGGGATGCCGAGGTAGGCGGCTTGGGCTTCGGTTAGTTTTGTCATCTTGCCGCCGAGGGCCTGGATGTGGAGCATTGCGACTTCTTCGTCCAGCTTTTTCGGCAGGGTATATACGCCGGGTTTGAGGTCTTCCTTGGCCAGCATCATCTGGGCCAGGCACTGGTTGGTGAAGCTGTTGCTCATGACAAAGCTGGGGTGGCCGGTCGCGCAGCCGAGATTTACCAAACGGCCTTCGGCCAGAACGATGATCGAGCGGCCGGACTTGCATGTCCATTTATCGACCTGCGGCTTGATGTTATCCACGGTGCAGTCGGGGCTGTTTTCCAGATAGCTCATTTCGATTTCGCTGTCGAAGTGGCCGATGTTGCAGATAATCGCTTCGTCCTTCATCTGCTCCATATGCGACCCGCAAATAACATCGCAGTTGCCGGTGGTGGTAACGAACAAGTCGCCAACTGATGCGGCATCTTCCATTGTGGTAACTTCATAGCCCTCCATAATCGCCTGCAAAGCACAGATCGGGTCGATCTCGGTGATGAGTACCCGCGCCCCGAGGCCCCGCATCGACTGGGCGCAGCCCTTGCCGACATCGCCATAACCGGCCACAACCACAACTTTACCGGCGATCATCACATCGGTTGCCCGCTTGATACCATCGGCCAGCGATTCGCGGCAGCCGTAGAGGTTGTCGAATTTGGATTTGGTAACGGAATCATTGACATTGATCGCCGCAAAGGGCAGTTCGCCCGATTCCTGAAGCTGATAGAGTCGGTGTACGCCGGTGGTCGTTTCTTCGGAAACGCCTTTGATGTTTTCGGAGACTTTCGTCCAGCGGGTGGGGTTGTCGGCATAGCTGGCGGCCAGCCGATCCATAATCACCTGAAACTCCTTGTTGTCATAGGTCTTATCCAGCAGGGTCGGGTCTTTTTCCACCCGCGCACCTTGAATGATCATCAGCGTCGCATCGCCGCCGTCATCAACGATCAAATCCGGCCCCGATCCATCCGGCCAGGTCAGCATCTGCTCGGTACACCACCAATAATCCTCCAGTGATTCGCCTTTCCATGCAAAAACCGGGGTCTTTCCGGCGACGGCAATCGCCGCGGCGGCGTGATCCTGCGTGGAGAAAATATTACAGGAAGCCCAGCGGACATCAGCGCCGAGAGCTTCGAGCGTTTCAATCAGCATCGCCGTCTGGATGGTCATGTGCAGCGACCCGGCGACTTTCAGACCAGCCAGCGGCTGTTCGGCGCCGTATTTTTCGCGGGTGTTCATCAACCCGGGCATTTCCTTTTCGGCGATTTGTAATTCCTTTCGTCCGAAATCCGCCAGCGACACATCCGCGACTTTATATTCTAAACTCAAATCAAGTGCTTTGACTTTTTTTGCAATGTTTTCCATCTTTTTTATCCTGTCCTTTCTACGGTTTTTGTGAGTCCTTTTTTCGACTGCTGGACAATAGCGGAATAAGACCCCGAGTGCAACCCCATTTTGACCAATTGAGGGGGTTACGCTGTATTTAGGGTTGCGTTGCCATTTGCTCTACAGGCAATATAGTTTGGCGACTGCCGTGTCGCCTTTTATATCAATTCCTGCGTAACAGCCGTTTCTGAAAGGGACGGGGTTGACCAGCAGGGTTGAACCAACTTGATCGGTTCCGCGGGCGGCGTGGATGTGTCCGCTGACGGCGGCGAGCGGCTGGTGATCCTCGATGAACGACCGAACCGAACAACTGCCTTTGTGGAGCGTCGATGCCTGCAGGTCCACCGCCGTTCCCCATGCGGGCTGATGCGTTACGAGAATCATCGGTTTTTGCGATAAAATGGGTTTGTTTGGTAAAACAGCTCTCGCAGACGCCGCATACGAAAATCCCACGAAGAGAACCCCATTTAATTTGGCGGGATTATGA
>QNBU01000075.1 GCA_003644215.1 Planctomycetota bacterium | reverse complement strand
GCTCACCATTTTTGACGAATTCCAACGCCGCGATCCGTATCGGATGCCCAATCGCCTTGGCAATCGCCGCCTGCCTGTCATAAAACAGCGTTTCCATATCAAAAACTATCCATATGTAACTATGTGAGCATTTATTCACATTATATGCACAACGCGACCAAAGACAAGCTGTTTTTTGCCAAACGGTTATTGTCTTTACTTTTCTTATCCTCTACGATACAATGGCCCTTCAATTGGAGACTGCATGGAACTGTCACCTGAAACAATTTCAGAAATAGAACAAATCATCACCACTTTCAAGTGTTCGTTGGATTACAGGTGTTATGCGTTAAAATTCGAAGAACTTTGTGGTGCGATTATCTTTGGTGACGGGGAAATGATAGAGTGTATCGACAAAAACGCCGCGAACTGCCAGTTCTCTGCTCCGTTTGGAGAGGGTTATTTTTGCGACTGCCCCCTCAGGGCTTATGTTGCCAAAAAGTTAAAGGTATAATCCTTATCTCGAAAACTTTTCCTGATTGAAGATACGGGGGGCATCCATGCCCCCTTAATCATATCAAAAGACGCGATCGGATAGGTCGAGCAATCAAATGCCTGAAACCTACTGGGCAGTGCCGCGTCTTTTGGGTTTGAACAATAATGTACCCAAGCCAACCAACAGCATTGTCGATGGTTCGGGAATCGTGGAAAATGATGCGCTGGCCCCGCCGGGCAATGATTGTGCATGGATGCCCACGCCTAGCGAATAGCCGTCGATAGCGCCAATAATGCCGCCAAAAGAACTTTCACCTGAAATATCGAACAGAATGGATACGAAATCTTCGTAATGCAGGCCGTTTTTGGGCTTGGCCGGGTCCGCGTCAATCGAAAAAGCATTGTGCGGCGTAAACCCTATTGGATTACCACCGGGCAGCATCGCATTTTTCCCGCTTGGGGGCGAAAAAGACACTCCTTCGGATTGGTCATAGATGCTGTGAAATGCCATCAGATCATTTTCCATGAAAAAGATTCGACCCAGCACACCGTCCGTCGAACAGTTGTTGGTAAAGGTAAACAGGGCCTGATCTCCCTGCTCGACCACTTCCATGGTGAATGCGTTCGGACACAGGTCCACCGAACCACCGGTAACCTGGCCAAAAATGTACAATTCGGCGTCAGCCGACACACCCAGCAGACAAATGCCCAAAACACAGACTGCCAGCGTGCGAGACAACTTCATTTCGGATCGAGTTCCCATTACGATCTCCTTTTTCAAAACCTCTCGTCCTGTCGTAACGATCATCACCCTCTGCGATGTCGCCGCCGCTTACACGGCTTACGATCTTTGGGTTTTTGAAAAACGATTTACGCGATGCGTAAGGCCCAAAGAGCTTCTTTCCAACTCGCTCCCAACAAAGCTCTTTATTCCTCGATATCCTCTGAAATGACCGGTCTCTTTCATTCACTGCGCAGACATCCGGCCCACTGTTCTTTCTTTCCGGATCCTCACAGCGGACAAAATACCTCCGCTAATTGAAATGTGATCTTTTCTCCTCGATGCTCCAAGATGAGCTGTTGAATATACCCGAAACAAAAAAACAAGTCAACAAGAAAATTGAAAAAAAGCAAGTTTTTTTCGGACCCTTTCAGGGTCGATGGGGTTCGGTACCCCCGACACCGCGAGTTTCACCCGGGGCTACCGCTGTTAAAGCCCTCTGGGCTTACGATTTTTTCTTCTTGTCGCCTTTGGCACTACGGTCGGCAATGTCCGCATTTTCGTAGATATATTTCTTGTAAGCGATGATAATTCCCCGCAGAGCCAGGTTGGATACCCAGCTATCGACGAACTCACAATCTTCTTTGATGATTTTCGCCGCACCGCCGGTCAAAATCACTTGCGGCCAGTGTCCAATCTGCTCGGCATATTTCCGACACAGCGCCTCCAGCAGTCCGACCGCACCCCAATAGACCCCGGCCCGCATCGCTTCTTCGGTATTGACGCCATAGGCGGACAACGGCCTCTGCATTTCAACTTTTGGCAGCCGCGCCGTTCTCGTATGCATCGCCGCCAGTGACAAATCAAACCCCGGCGTAATCGTCCCACCGACAAACACCCCGTCCTCATCGACCAAGTCAATCGTTACCGCCGTCCCAAAATCCGCCACAACGACCGCCCCCTCGACCACCGCGTACGCCGCCGCCGCCGCACAGAGCCGATCCGTCCCGACGGCCAGTGCATCATCAACCCCCGTCTCAATCGGCAGCGGAACATCGGTGCCAATCACCAACAGCTCTTGGTCCAGCTCGTCTTTAACAACGCCGCGCACAAGCTCCGTCCACTCCGGCTTAACCGAGCTGGCCACAAGCACACACTCCTTGACCGGCTCTTTGGCACTTTCGACCAGCGGCGACTGATCCCAGCACTCGGTTAATATCTCCGCCAGTTGCGATTCCATCTCGCCGGAGCCGCCGGCGGCGGTTTTCAGAAGTTTTTCGTCGTCGTTCAGATAAAAAGCGACTTTAATCGTTGTATTGCCAATATCAATAGCTATCAGATTCATCATCTTTTCCTTTTACAATGGCCCAGAGGCGTTCGTTTAGTTCTAAGACACCCTGGCCCGTTACTGCTGAGATCACGAAAACTTCTTTAACGCTTTTTGGCAGGCGGCTTCGGATGTCGTCGCAGAAAACACCGTCCGGGTCGAGGTCGGCTTTGTTTAGGATGACGACCTCCGGCTTATCGGTCAGAACCGTGCTGTAGAGTTCCAGTTCGTTGCGAATTTTATAGTAGTTCTCGACCGGGTCCGCCTCGTCAGTGGGGAGAATATCCAGCAGATGTACAAGAATCCGTGTGCGTTCGATATGCCGCAAAAAATCGTGTCCCAACCCTACCCCATCCGCGGCGCCTTCGATCAGGCCGGGAATATCGGCCATCACAAACCGCCGGAAGCCCGCTAATTCCACGATCCCCAGCATCGGCGACAAGGTCGTAAACGGATAGTTCGCGATTTTCGGTCGCGCCTCCGAACAGCGTGAAACGAGGGTGCTTTTGCCGGCGTTGGGCATCCCAACTAAGCCGATGTCAGCGATAAGTTTTAACTCCAGCCGCAGATGCCGTTCCTGGCCCGGTTTGCCATCGGTGGCAAATCGCGGGGTCTGGCGGGTGGATGTCGCGAATGCCCTGTTGCCGCGACCGCCGCGACCGCCGCGGCAAAAGCGTATTTCCAGCCCCGGCTCGTTCATATCTTTGAGCAGCAGGTCGTATTTTTCGTCATAAACCAGCGTTCCCGGCGGGACCGGGATAATCAGATCATCGCCGTCGGCCCCGTGCTTATTGGCGCCTTCGCCGCCATTGCCGTTGCGGGCGATCCAGTCATAGTGGCCGGAAAAATCGACCAGGGTGTCTATGGATTCATCCACGACAAAGATGACATTACCGCCGCGGCCACCGTCGCCGCCGTCAGGGCCGCCTTTGGCAATGAACTTTTCCCGCCGAAAGCTGACACACCCGTGCCCGCCTTCGCCGGCCTTAACCCGAATTTTCGCTTCATCGATAAACACTGTCTATAGCACACCTTTTTTTACTGGAATTCCACAAACGGTTGATTATACCTGCCAGCGGCCCTAATAGCAACCGGATAACAACATCTCTGCTCGTCCGGCCATATTCGCATAGGGGGGGCGTAACTAAAAAAACTGGAACTTTTCCTTTTTTAAAAAAGTAAAGCCCCATAACAACCTGCCTGCTTTGGGGTTATATAAAATCTTTGATATCAGTACTGAAAAATGCAAAAAATGTTAAACATTTCCCCGCTGACATTCGATATACTATAGGTAAGAGAGGGTAACACTCTTTGACATAATGGCTCTTAATAAATGACCCAGAAGGTCATCTTAGCGGACAGTTCTGAACGGACGCACTTGATGATGCACGCAAGGCGGATGGTAATCGCGACCGGCCGGATAGAGAAGCTAAAAAAATAAGAGAAGAGCTATTCTAATACAAAAGGCAGGACACAATCGTGTGTCCTGCCTTTTTTTGATTGGGCAAGTTGTTAAATGGATCGAAGATGACCTCAGACGAAATCATCGACATTGCGGTGCATATCCAGTATAATTCCAAAAACGACGCCATTGGTAAAGGGCTTGCTGCTGGCAATAGTATCGCTGAAAAAAATTTGGAATGTTATGAATTATTGCTCCGGGCGGCGTCTATACTCGTCTGAGTGGTGGATGTTCAGGCACTAAAACCATAAAAAACAGTGAAACAGAATTTTTACGAAAGGGGTAAGACATGATTGTGATTGGACTGTTAATCGTTCTTGGAATTATTGTTGTTGTCGCTGTAATGGTTGCTGGGATTTATAATGCGCTGGTGCGGCTGCGAAATCAGGTGGAGAACGCATGGTCGCAGATTGATGTGCAACTCAAGCGGCGGCATGATCTGATCCCGAATCTGGTGGAGACCGCCAAGGGATATATGGAACATGAACGCGGCACATTTGAAGCAATTACCGAAGCACGAAGTCGGGCGATGGGGGCTAACGGTCCGGCCGAAGCGGGCCAGGCCGAAGGGATGCTGAGCGATGCGTTGAGTAAGTTTATGCTGGTGGTGGAAAATTATCCCGATCTAAAGGCGAATCAGAACTTTTTGTCGCTGCAGGAAACGCTAACCAGTACCGAAAACAAGATCGCTTTCGCACGACAGGGATACAATGATCAGGTGCTGTTCTATAACAATAAGATCGAGATGTTCCCGTCGAATATCGTCGCCGGGTCGTTTAACTTTACCAAACGCGATTTCTTCGAGATCGAGAATGAGGAAGAAAGAAATGTTCCAAAAGTTAGTTTTTAATTCTTAACGATATGACTATCTTAGAACAATTTGATTTTTTACTTCCCCTTGCCTCTTCGTGGGCCGAAGAGCAAGAAAGCATGATTCTCAGAGATGGAATTGCTCTTACCGAACCACGAATGGTCGACGCACACACTTTGGGAGTTGGCCAACCAGAAGAGGTCCGGTTACTTAAAGTTGATGCAATCCCATTATCCAAAGATCCTTTCTTGCAAAAAGCGGCTCAAGACACACGGCTTCTTTCGCCTTTAACCACAGGTCTCACATTGCGATATGGGATTTTCATACGGTCTGATTGCTGGGGTGGCAGGGGACTGATAGCTCACGAGTTGGTTCACACTACACAATATGAAAAACTCGGAGGCATTACGCCGTTTTTGAAACAGTATCTTTATGAATGTATCACAATCGGCTATCCGGAAGCCCCAATGGAACAGGAAGCTATAAAAGAAAGCAGTAAATTGATTGAGAAGCCATGTGGGAGTTAATCAGAGTTAATAAACGCAATTCCGTGCTGTTGTTGGGCGCGATGGGGACAGTGCTGCTGCTGTTGGGGTTTGTGCTGGGGTATGTGTTTGGACATAGCACGCAGGCGGGGTGGATCGGGTTGGGTATCGCGACGGTTATCTGGCTGGTGATGATGGCTGTCAGTTTATCTGGTGGGGATAAGATTCTGCTGGCTTCGAGCAAGGCGGTTGCTGTTACGCCTGATGTGCATCCGATGCTGTTTAATGTGGTCGAAGAGATGACCATCGCGGCGAACCTACCCAAGATGCCCAAGGTCTATATCATCAACGATCCGGCCCCGAACGCCTTTGCCACCGGCCGCAGTCCGGAAACCGCCTCGGTAGCGGTAACAGCGGGGCTGCTCGCCAAGCTCAATCGGGACGAACTGCAAGGGGTTATCGCCCACGAAATGAGCCATATTCTCCATCGGGACATCTTGTTTGTTACGATGGCCGGAGTGATGCTCGGCAGTATCGTACTGATTAGTCAGGTGTTTCTGCGGGGGATGTTCTACAGTTCGCTGGGATCGCGACGGCGGTATTCTTCGTCCGGCTCATCCAATCAGGGCGGCGCACAACTGATCATGATGGCGGTGGCGATTTTGTTTGCGATATTGGCGCCGATTATGGCGCAGTTG
>QNBU01000074.1 GCA_003644215.1 Planctomycetota bacterium | reverse complement strand
GCTCCCGATCCAGCAACATCGAACCCAACACCGCCGCCTCAGCTTCGGGCGAACCGGGAACTTTCCGACCCTGCAGCAACTGCTGCAAGTCCGCATCGGTCCAAGTGCTATTGCTGCTCTGTGTTTGCTTGTTCTTCGATTGCGTCAACGGTCTCATCCTGAGAAACGACAACCACACGAACCAGCGCTTTCAGATCAGGTGTGATCTTCACTGTAAGCTCATGTGTGCCAAGGTCTTTAATATGGCCATCGGGCATCTGTACCATCGCATCCTGAACGGCAAAGCCCTGCTGTCGCAAATTTTCCGCGACATCGCGTTCAGCGACCGAACCAAACAAATGTCCCAGGTCGTTCGCCTTGGCCGCAAGGACAACTTCGACACCTTCGACGCTGGAGGCCAATTGCTCCTTCTGTTCATATTCGAGCTGTCGCGTCTTGGCACGGCTGGCCTTTTCCTCGGCCAGCGATTCAATGGATTTTTTCGTCGGAACCACCGCCAATCCCTGCGGCACGAGATAATTACGAGCGTAACCGGCTTTGACCTCAACGATATCGCCGAGCCACCCCAGCATTTCTACATCTTCAACTAACAGTAACTTCATTATGATTATTCTCCATGTTTTTCTTGCACAATTCGGCTAAGTTTACCGTAACTGTTCTTATCGCAAGCAAGTTAGTTTGTGTACGGCAGCAGCGACATAAAGCGGGCGCGTTTGATGGCGGTTTTCACCTTGCGCTGGCAGCCGGCACAATTGCCGCTTCGTTTACGGGAAAAGATTTTCCCACGGTTGGTCAACAACTTCTGCAGGGTATCGAGGTCTTTGTAATCGACATACGATTTATCTGCCCGACAAAAACGGCACTGCGTTTGTTCGCGAATTGTTAAGTTTTGCCTTTTTTTCCGCTTGGTATTTTTCTTTTGTTGAAATCTTGCCATATTTGTTCCCGTTTTTCTATTTTTCTATTTTTCTATTTTTCTAATTTCATTCTCAATTTGTTTCGTTGTAGGTTATTTCAGCGGCTATGGCTAAAAGGGAATATCATCGTCCATCCCGCCAACAGGAGGCGCTTCAGGAGCGGGTGGCACTGGTGCGGACGGAGCCGGAGCGGACTGCTGATAACCGCCGCCCTGGTTGCCGCCACTTTGGCTACCACTGCTGCCTTTGCTAAGAAACTCAAAGTTCTGTACAATAACTTTCAGCTTTGATCGCTTCTGTCCATCCTTTTCCCATTGCTGGTAGTCCAGCTTGCCCTCAACAAACAAGGGGTCACCTTTCTTGACATACTTCTGCAATGCCTCGGCCCGCTTACCAAAAATAGACAGGTCAATAAAATTTGCCTTGTCCGCATAAGAGCCATCCTGCTGTTTGCGCCGGTCGTTAACCGCCATACCAAACTCCACCACAGCCATCTGGCTGGGTAAATAGGACAATTGAGGATCGCGTGTCAGGTTTCCGATCAACATCACTTTATTCAAATTTGCCATCTTAAATCCTTTCTTATGGACTCTGCGTCCTTATCAGACATTCCGCTATTTTTCGGCGACAGGTTTTACGAGGCTTTTTCTTCGGCTGCATCGTCGGCCTTCTCAGGGGTTGCCGCCGCTTCGGTTTCTTCCGCTGCCGGCGCCTCTGAAATCTCAACATCAGCAACTGCATCATCCGCACCAACCGCACCAACCGCTTGGGCTTCTATGTCCGCCGCAGCCGCTTCGGCGGCTTCAGCAGCTGCTTGGGCTTTCGCTTCGGCTGCCGCCGCCCTTTCAGCTTCCTCCGCAGCCACAGCTTCCAGCGGGGTACACCGTTGGAGGTCTTCAGGCGTCATTCTATCCGTTCGCAACACCAGCACCCGCGTAACCAGCTCTGAAAGCTGCACATCGCGTTCGATGCCGCCAATCTTACTCGTATCGCAGTTGAAGTAAGTCAGGATGTAGGTCCCGCGACTTTTCTTGTTGACCTCGTAACAGAGCCGGCGTTCGTCCCACTTCTTCAGCGAGACCACTTCGGCCTCGGCACGATCCAGAACCCGCTTGATTTCGTCAATAATTTTTTGCCAATCCTGTGCCGCCAAAGCGGAATCCACCAGGAACATTCCTTCATACAATCTCTTTACTGCTGTTTCCAAAATTTATACCTCCGATTAGGTTTATACTATCTTATATTTTCAATTTCGTATTTTCAATTTTCTTGTGGTACACATCAATCATTCTTCAGCCGAACCGTTTCTGGCATTATATCGCGTTCGGTGGCACGGGCTTCCAGCCCGTGTTTCACGGCCAGGATGGCCGTACCACAAAAAGCTCAATTCTCATCGGTTCCGCTCTTTGCATTGTATCGTGTCATCGCCAAATCAACGCCGTCGCGGAGCCAACAACCAATCGCGTCAACAGCCGTCTGAATCGTTCGGTCGATTATCTCTCGCTCATCGGCGGAAAACCGCGATAGTACGAACGCCGCCGCATTCATCCGACCGCTGTCGCCGATCCCCACACGCAACCTCGCGAAATCATCCGACCCCAGCCGGGCGATAATGTCCTTGAGGCCGTTATGCCCGCCGGCAGATCCTTTTGCTCGAAGGCGAACCCGGCCAACATCCAGCGCCATATCATCGGTAACAACCAATATATTCGCCGGGTCGATCTTGTAAAAACCCGCTGCTGTTGCCACCGCATGACCGCTGCGATTCATATACTGCTGCGGTTTCAAGAGCAGCAGCTTCGTCTCTTCCGCGAAAACCTCCTCAGCCAAAGCGTTAAACTTTTTACGACGAACTGTTGCACCGAACCGCCCAGCGAGGGTATCGACTACCCTAAACCCGACATTATGCCGCGTGTCGTCATATTTGTTTTCCGGATTTCCAAGTCCGACGATCAGCTTCATCGAAGCACCTTTTTTCGTTTCCAAAGAGCCAACGCCCATCAGGCGTCCAATCATATCTTTCCAAGCGTATGTCATGGTCTAAGTTTCCATGAGCGTGCTGCATCGAGAGAAATCTTACTTCGAAGATTCCTCTTCTTCTTTCTTCTCGGTAATCACTTCCGGTTCGGTGGCACCTTCAGCGACTTCGGCACCTTCAGCGGCCTCAGCGGCGTCTTCCTCAGCAACAATCGCCTTCGGCTCATGACAGCCAATCACACCCGCGTTCGGATCCGTAACCAGCACAAAACCGGCTGGCAGTTCAATCTCTGCGGCACGAAGCGTCTTATCCAACTCCAGGCCCTTGATGTCAACCGGCAAAAATTCGGGAATATCGCGCACCGCACATTCAACTTCGATACGGTTCATAATTTCCTCGATGATACCGCCCATGTGCGTTCCGGCAGCGGTCCCGACGAGTTTAATCATCACTTCAACCTTAACCCGCTCGTTCAAATCCACTCGCATTAAATCCGCATGAATAACGGTATCGCCAAGGTAATCATACTGAATATCCTTAACCAGCAGTGTATCTTTTGCCCCGGCAAGATCTATATCAAAAATGCGATTTCCATGATGCAGCGAATCCAAAAATTCGCGTTCATCTAAGGTGATTGACACCGGCTCTTTTTTGTGTCCATAGACAACCGCCGGCAGCTTTCCCTGCTGTCGCAATGCAACCGAACTTTTTGTGCCGGATTGCTCACGGATGCCTGCTTTTAATACAACTGTTTCTGGCATAGTTACCTCTTTCTTTATTCTTAACTGTCCACTCACATACTTTTATACTTGCACACCTGCATATATACATACTTGCACTACAGTTGTCCAAATTTCCGAAACATCGTACTGATGGATTCATTACTGTGGATTCGCCGCATCGCTTCGCCAACCAGAGGGGCAACAGTTAGAACCTTGAGATTTTTCAAGCTGTAAACCTCTTCCCTGATCGGGATCGTATCGGTTACAAACACTTCGTCAATCGGGGCCTCTGTCAGCCGTTCAATCGCCGGCCCAGCAAAAACACCATGCGTCGCACCGACCACAATCTTCTTGCCCCCGCGATCCTTGACCATATGTGCCGCTCCGGCGATCGTTCCCGCCGTCGAAATCAAATCATCAACCATCACCACATTGCGTCCTTCAATCGAACCGATGATTTCCTCGCAAAGAACCTCCTGGCCCGTCAGGCGGCGCTTGTGGATAATCGCCAATTCTGCCCCCAGTGCCGAGGCATAACTCGACGCCGTTTTCATATTCCCCACATCCGGCGCCACCACCGTCAGGTCGCCAATTCGCTTTTGTTTAAGATACTTCACCAGAACCGGTTCAGCCGTCAGGTGGTCCAGGGGGATATCAAAGAACCCCTGCAACTGTTTGGCGTGCATATCCAGCGCCAAAACCCGATCTGCTCCGGCGGAGGTGATGATATTGGCCGTCAGTTTGGCCGTAATCGGAACGCGGCCGGCATCCTTACGGTCCTGCCGGGCATAGCCGAAATAAGGAATTACCGCCGTAATCCGTGCCGCACTCGCACGACGCACACAATCCAGAAAAATCAGCAGTTCCATCAGATTCTCATCGACCGGCGTACAGGTAGATTGAATAATATACACATCCCGTCCGCGCACATCGGACTCCAAACGGATGTGTTTTTCGCCGTCCGGAAAGCGGGATATTTCCGCCTTGCCAAGTTCCAGATTCAGATAATTGCAAGTCGCCTCGGCCAACGCCGGGTTACTGCTTCCGCTAAAGACAATGGTCGGGTGATTTAACACGCTAAACATCCCTTATTCACTCACTTGTTTTAGTTTCTGGAAAACGCCAACAACAGCATCCGCTGGTACGACCGCACCTTCATAGAGATAGGCAAACGGGCCAATCCGGCAATTATCGCCGATTTTGACCGCCCCGCTAATGCAGGTAAACGGCTCAATCACCGCGTCCTGCCCAATTTCGGCACGCGCATCGATCCAGGTGTTTGGCGGATCGACAATGGTTACACCAGCGTCCATCATTCGGTCCTGGATGCGTTCCTGCATAATTTTACCCGCCAGGGATAATTGCCGGCGGTTATTAACACCCATCGCATCCTCAGCGGCCACCGCTGTTACTGCGGTCGCTTTATGCCCATCGGCGAGCAAAAGGTGCAACGCATCGGTCAGATAATACTCATTTTTGACATTGTTCGGTGTGATTTTGTCCAGCGCCTCCAGCAGAAGGGGCGTCTGGAAACAGAAATAGCCGGGATTGATCTCGGTAATTAACCGCTGCCGTTCATCGCAGTCATTATGCTCAAGAATCCCCTGAATATTGCCGTAGCCGTCACGGATAATGCGTCCATAGCCGGTCGGATCGGACATCACCGCCGTAGCCAGCGTAACGGCTGATTTTTCCTGCTCATGCTTTTTGGTCAGTTCGTTCAGCGTCTCGGTGCGAATCAGCGGGGCGTCGCCGCAAAGGATCAGCGTCTGGCCCGTAAAGCCCGCCAGATTATCCCGGCAGCACATCACCGCGTGTCCCGTCCCCTTTTGCTCGGTCTGCTCGACAAATTCTATATCGTCGGCATCTTTATAACGATCAATGATCTGCTCTTTACCATATCCGACGACAACAATATGCTTTTGCACCCCCGCAGCCCGACAGGCATCCAGCACCCACTCAAGCATCGGGCGGCCGCACACCTCGTGCAGCACCTTTGCTGTCTTCGTGTTCATACGGGTACTCTGACCCGCTGCCAAAATTATCGCAACTCGTTCACTCATAACAAATTAGGATGTCCCAAAAAAACAATCAATCATCAATAAACAATAATTAATTCAAAAACTTACCCGGCCAGGACTTGAACCTGAAATGCGAGGATCAAAACCTCGAGTGTTGCCAATTACACCACCGGGTAATGTATAAATAGCTTCGGCCGCAGGTCGAATCCTTAACTGAAAACTGAGAACTAAAAACTTTACATCGTTGGTCGCAGAATCCGCTACTGTAGAGCGAAATTGACCGGACCCTGTCGGAAGCTTGAGCTGACCATGCTGCGATGCCTGTCAGCCCCATTTTCAGCACTGAAAACCGCATTTTCTGGCTTTCAATTCGTACTTTCTCGTCGCAACTCCGTGCGACAGGGCAACTAATAAGCCCGCATCATACGGATAAAAACGCCAATTGCAAGCTTTTTTATAAAAAAACTCAAACATCGGACGGTTTGAGCT
>QNBU01000073.1 GCA_003644215.1 Planctomycetota bacterium | reverse complement strand
TCTATGGGAACAGACCTACTCTTTGCCTGTTCCACTGAATTTCCCATCACCAACCGTTTCATTTACTCTGGTTTTCAAAGACCACGAAATCATACTTTTGTTTCTTTGATTCTAAAAATTGCTGTATAAAGAACTGGTATTACGAACAATGTTAATAGGGTCGCAAAAGCCAGGCCAAACATAATCGTTACCGCCATCGCTACAAAAAACGCATCCTTCAGCAGAGGAATCATCCCCAATACGGTTGTCGCGGCGGCCAGTGTTACCGGGCGAATACGCGACACACCGGAATCGGCAATGGCCTGAAAAGGATCTTTGCCGGTGGCAAGTTGCGCATTGATTTCATCAACCAATACAACTGAGTTTTTAATCAACATTCCCGTTAAGCTCAAAAAGCCCAGCAGCGCCATAAAGCCAAAGGGCTGACCCATCAACAGCAGACCAATCGTAACACCAATAAGCGCGAGCGGAACCGTAGCAAAAATGACCAGCGGTTGCTTAACTGAGTTGAACAAAATAATTACCACCAGTACCATAAACAAAAAGATAATGGGCAGCATCTTTTGTAAACCCGAAATGGCGTCATTGGAATCCTCATATTCACCACCCCACACAAGGGAATACCCTTCCGGTAATACGATAGCTTCAACCTTGGGTCTCAGCTTATCAAAAACAAGCGTCGCCTGTTTTCCAGTGTGAGGGTCACATCGAACCGTCAGCGTTGGCTGACGGTTTCGGCGGCGGATAATCTGATTCTCGGAAACCATTTTAAAATCGGTTACGACCTGCTGAATCGGAATAAATCCACGAGCAATCGGACTGTATATCTGTATATTGGCCAATTCACGAGCATCAGCCCGTTCCGATTCCGGATTACGGTACATAATCGGAATCAACTCGTCCCGCTCACGATAATAGCCAACCGCCGTTCCGTCCGTCACGGTCTGAAGTGCTCGTGCAATATCTTTGCGTGTCAACCCAGCATTACGGGCGGCTGTATCAGAAACAATCGGCCGCAATAAGGGAACCCGTTGGCACCAATCTGTATTGATATCCACTGCACTCGGTTCATCTCGCATAATCTGCTGGACTTTATCGGACAAATCACGCAGAACATCTGGATCAGAACCCCGCAAACGAACTTGTATTTTATTGGCTTCACCCGGCCCCAGCATAAAGCGTCTGCAGAAAGCTTGGGCCTCAGGGCAATTTTCCTTGAGAAATATGTCGCACTTGGCCATTAGATCGTCAACAAGGCGGTAGTCCTCAACTGAAACCAAGACCAAACCGTACGCCGAATTTGACTCCTCCGGCGTATAGGTCAGAAGAAATCGTATGGCTCCCTGGCCAATGATCGAGCTGATGTCTGTTACGCCCTCCTGTTGATGGACCCATTTTTCAAAAATCTCAACATGTTTCTCGGTCTTTTTAATATGTGTTCCCTGTGGCATCCAGAAATGCACCATGAACTGGGGTCGCGTTGAGTCGGGAAAGAAACTTTTCTTCACGAAACCAAATCCGTACACCGATAGTGCCAAAAAACCCACTAAAATAACAATTACCAGATAACGCCTTCGCATACAGGCGACCAGCAGTTTTCGATAGCTTTGATAAAACACTCCGCCGTAAGGGTCCTCATCACCTTCAAGCTTTTTAACTTTCAAAAAAGAAGAAGCCGCCAACGGTGTTACGGTAATCGCCAGTACCCAGCTCAACATGAGTGAATACAAAAGCACCTGATAAAGTGAACGGCAATATTCACCTGTACTGTCCTTTGAAGTTCCAATCGCCGCAAATGCCAGAATCGCCACACAGGTCGCTCCAAACAACGGCCACATCGTCTGCTGGACAATGTCTACCGCCGCATCTTTTTTGCTCATTCCCTTTTGAGCACCAATCAGGATACCATCCGCAATTACAATGGCATTATCCACCAACATTCCTAAGGCAATAATCAAAGCCCCCAAGCTGATACGCTCAAGCATCACATTCTTGATGGACATCATGACGAAAGTCGCCAGAATGGTCAGAAGCAAAACGCCCCCAATTAAAATACCACTGCGAAACCCCATCGCGAAAACCAATACGACGACAACAATAATTATCGCCTCAACCAGATTAACCACAAAACTGCCAATTGAATCGGTAACGCTATCACCCTGATGGGAAACGATGCCAATTTCCATTCCGATAGGGGTTTCGGCCTGCAATTCCTTGAGTCGCTGGCTGACTGCCTGGCCCATCGTAACCACATTGCCTCCCGCAGCTGTCGAAATGCCCAATCCGACCGACCGCATGCCGTTAAACCGAAGAATCACTCCGGGAGGGTCCACATAACCGCGACGAATGGTCGCAATGTCTCTTAAAAACAGCTTTGTTTCTCCATCTGCTGCCAGCAGTGAAACATTTCCGATGTCCTCGATTGAAGTCAGCTCACCGGTAGGGAAAATACGCACATACTGACTGCCAACTTCAATATTTCCTGCATCCGAAACCATATTCTGACCGGCCAAAGATGCATAAATAAGTTTCGGAGAAATTCCCAACTGAGCAATTCGCTCCCTCGGTATTTCCACATACACCCGCTCCTGCCGAACACCAAAGAGCGTTATATCCGCAACATCCTGAACCAAAAGGAGTTCCCGGCGAAGCAGTTTACTATATTCATAAATTTCTTTGTCTGTATAGCCATCACCGTAGATGGCAAAAAAGATACCATACACATCACCAAAATCATCCCAGACCAACGAGGTTGAAGTGCCGGGCGGCAAATCGTCCTGCACATCATTGACTTTACGGCGTAGTTCATCCCAAACCTGCGGCAAATCGTCAGCCGTATACTTATCCTCGATCTCCACTTCAATCGATGAAAAACCCGGCATCGACAGACTTGTGATATACTTGAGCTGACCCAGCTTCTGAATGGCTATTTCAACTTTGTCTGTCACCTCATCGGAAACCTCCATAGCCGTAGCCCCAGGGTAGTAGGTAATAACCCTTGCTGTCTTAACGGTAAACTCCGGGTCCTCTAGACGACCTAATTTGTTGTAGGATTTTATGCCACCAAAAAACAGTAACAGTGTTATCACAATCGTGATAACTTTTTTGTCAATCGCAACTTGCGCGATATTCATTAGTTCTTCTCCTGTTTGTTTTCAATAAGCTTGTATTCCCGAACCTGCTGGCCCTCGCTGAGCAAGTGGACACCTTGGGCCGCAATCCGGTCGCCGCTGTTGAGTCCATTAAGAATCTCGACATCGTCGCCTATGGTCTCTCCAATAGTTACATCCTGCCGATGAACCACTAGTACATCACCCTTTTTTTGAATTTTCCAGACATAGTACTGCCCCTGTCCGTCAATGGGCACCCTATCAATCGGCACCACAACATGACCGGTTCCTGAAAAGGCCTCTTTAATTGGATACTCCCGCAGCGTCGCCGTCATACCGGGCAAAATATTATACTTATCCTGAACCGGCATTGTGAAAGTAACAGTATAGGTTTGCGTCTTGGGATCAGCCTTGGTGGTGTACTCCCTCACCTCAACATCAAACTCTGTATCCGGCAATGGGTCAAAAGTAACCGTATGACGGAACTTTCCTTTCGACTCTCTGTCCCTAAGAAGCCGCTCCTGTGGAACGGAAGCTTCGACTTCAATATAATGCACATCCTGAATCCCCAAGATGGGTTCTTTGCGGGTTATTGTTTCATACTCTTCGATAAAAGTATCGGAAATAATCGCATCATAAGGGGCTTTCAAAACGGTATCTTCCAAATCCTTATCAGCGATATTAAGATTGGCGTCGGCCTGGTCATAGGCAGACTGAGCATTTGTCAGGTCTGTCCTGGAAACAGCACCGGTCTCAACGGCCTTCCGAATACGCTGTAAATAAATCTCGGCCTGGTCATAGGCCGCCTTGGCGGCATTGCGACGATTGCGAAAATCACGGTCGTCCAGCTTTGCGAGAATCTGACCTTTTTTAACCAACTGGCCCTTTAATGTAGGAAAGTCCACGACCTGGCCGCTAACTTGAAATGCCAGAATGGCTTTGTTTTTGGCAGCCACTTTGCCAGGGTAATCACGAACGGCGGGCTGTGATACTTTTCCGACTGTGAACATCTTTAACGGACGAACCGGCTGAAGTTCCTCAACGGCCTCCCCACCAAAATCCACCAAAAAAATTCCACCAATAACACAAACAAGGACTATCGTACCAACAATCCATCGTACTGTTTTAGATTTTATTTTTAAATCCATAACTATCTCTCCTATTCAATGTCTTTATTGTTCAGTGTTTGATGTCTGCTGGGCGGATTCTGGAACTTCTGTTTGGGTTGCATCAACTGACCACCCCCCCCCCAGTGTTGTGTAGATGCGTGCTAAGGCCTTTGCAACCAACCCTCGACTCGTCGCCATCTCGTCCTCTTGGTCGACAAGGGATCGCTGCATATCCAGTACATTCTGAAAGTCTGTTAACCCAATCTCGTAAGATGATTTCACCAATTCTACCGATTTTCGGGCCGCTCTAACAGATTTCTCCAAGGCCTTTAGTCGCTCCTGCTCACGGGCATAGGCCACCATTGCGTTTTCAACCTCTTCCAGAGCCAATAGTACGGTTTTCTCGTAGTCAGCTAAGGCCTGCTCGGTGCGGGCCTCGGCCACTTTAATACTGCTTCGGGCGCGATTTCCATCGAAAATATTCCATCGCATTGCCGGCCCAAATCCCCATGCGCGGCTGCCCCAATCGCCCACATCACTGATTTGCTGGGACCGAAGTGCAAATGTGCCCGACAGTGAAAAAACCGGATAGAGTCCGGCGGTTGCGACGCCGACTTGAGCCGTCTGTGCCGCCAAAATGCGTTCTGCGCGGCGAATATCGGGCCGCTGACGCAACAGTTCCGCTGGCAGAGCAGCGGCAACCTGCTCCGGCACTTTTGGAATACCGGTTGCATCTGATAATTGTTCGTATAATGCCGTCGGGGGTTGGCCCAACAGAACACTCAAGCGATGAACTGACCGTGACTCCAATTGACGAAGTCTTGGCAGTAGCGATTGTGTTGTAGCCAACACCAGTTCGGCCTGCTGAACATCCAGTTCTGGCGCAAGCTCAACTTCCCGACGATTTCGAGTCAATTCGAGGGTGTCACTCTGAAGTTTGATGTTCCCCTGAGCATATTGAATTCGTGTTTGAAGGGATCGTAGCGTGATGTAAGTCTGGGCAACATCCGAATACAAACTCACCAGCACATCGCGATAATCCTCAACAGAGGCCTGCATTGAGGCCTGAGCCGACTCCACAGATCGGCCAATCCTGCCAAAGACATCGATTTCCCAACTGGCATCCACACCAACTGAATGCAGATTAGTCTTGTCAGAACCACCCATAAAAGGTGCTATCAAGCCATTTTCACTAGGCCGGCTTCGTGAGTAAAACCCCGTCCCATCCACATTGGGCCAGTATTCGCCGGAAGCAACTCCCAGCAATGCACGAGACTCCATGATGCGAAAATAGGCAATTTGCAGATCCAGATTTTCGGCGCGCGAGCGCTGGATTAGACCTTCCAGAATCGGATCGTCAAAAACGGCCCACCAGGTTTGCAGGTCCGCCGACCCATCTTCCAGACCTTGGACGGCCTTTTCGTGCCATTGATCCGGAACCGAAGCTTCCGGAACCTCATAGTTCGGGCCAACTTTACAGCCGGAAAACAACAGCAGAGGAAGAAAAGACATGACAAACAGGCCTGTTTGAACAAAGCAGCGTTGGCGACTCATTTCTGAACTCCTAATCCTTAGAATAAGTTTTCTTAGTCTTTATTTATAGCTCTCATCCAAATAAGTTGGTTCATCATAGTCATCACTTAAAAATGCGCAACCATTCATATTTGCTGAAAAATGGGTTCGTTTGGTAATTTCGTGTTTTTTACGGTTAAACGAAACCTTTCAATGACAACACGTTTCAGCCATGCCTTTCTACCTATTTTACCAAATGGGTTCGTTTGGTAATTTTATGTTTTTGGCGTTCAATTATCTGTACCTGATCAGGGTTGGCCTGAACCAACCCGATTCCAATGGAACCCGCTTAATCGCCAAAATAACTGCCCGAATTTTTAAAATTTCTAAAAAATATATCTCATAGG
>QNBU01000072.1 GCA_003644215.1 Planctomycetota bacterium | reverse complement strand
CGCGCAGTGGTCGATTGACGCAAACAAGTTTCATTCCAAGAGCCGCAACTGTCCGTATCAGGGGTGGGTCGTTAGGGGAAAAGTGCTTTATACCCTGGTCGCCGGTGAAGTTCGTTTTGAAGCGAAGGGCTAAGTGATGCCGTACCTGATCGATGGCTACAATCTGCTTCGGGCCGTCCAGAAAATAGAGGAGTTCGCCGCACTGACGGATGTTCAGATGTGCCGGGCTGTTTCGGATTATCTTAACGCTGTACGCGATCGCGGGCATATCGTCTTTGACGGCATTGGCCCGCCCGACAAGGCCGCTTTGGGCGGGATTCCCGGCGTCGAAGTTTATTTCTCAGGCCCGTCCCGCGAAGCGGACGATCTCATCGAGGACAAAATCACCGATAACAGCGCCCCCAAAAGCTTGGTGGTGGTCAGTTCAGATCGTCGCATTCGCAGAGCTGCGGCCAAACGGAAAGCCATTGATGTTCCCGCTGATCTATTTTGGCAATCGTTGCTGGCCCGGCTGGAAAAACAGGCCAATCGACCGGCTCCGGAACCGACAGAAAAACGCCATGGTGTAACTGAGCGGGAGGCCGATTTGTGGCTGGATGTCTTTGATCTTAATCAGTAGTCGGCAAGGGGTGCAAAGAAGATATTTGTCTCAATTTCGAAGATTTTCCAATTTTACATGTAACGAATGGGTGGAAAATGTAACTATAATGTATAGGAGGTGGTGTGCGCGTCTGTGGCTACCTAAGTTAAGGCCAAAAAACGCCGATTAGAAACACGGACCTACCATCCATATATTTTCTCAAAAAAGAGAGTGTTTGACAGGATTCCAGGGATTTGGAAAAGAAACGAAAAATTTGGCTCTTATTGTCATTGATGGCGGTTCTCATGCTTTTGTTGAGTGGTTGCAGGACACAGCAAGAGTATAAAGAGCAGGCCGACGAAGAGACATATACAATCCTTGATCAGAAATGGCAGCCAAAACATGGCATTAAGGTCAATTATCGGATTTCGGATGTCGCTCCCGATCCGAACAGCATCATTCTGGATCCCAACTGGGTTCCTTCCGGCAAGATCAATTTAGCGGAGGCGGTAAAAATTGCGACAGCTCGCAGCAGAGACTATCAATCGCGAAAAGAATCACTCTATGGCACAGCGCTTGATCTGACGCTCCGGCGGCACGACTTTGTGGCCCAATGGTTTGGTACAATCGACGGCGGATATACCCGTGATGAATCGGATGAAGCGGTCCGTGCCGGCGGCGATCTCGGATTTGACCAATTGTTGGCCGATGGGACGCAGATCAGCGCCGCCATTGCAACGGACTGGTTGCGATACCTAACCGGCGACCCCGACACCTCCCTGGCGTCGGTACTAAGTGCCAGTATCTCCAAACCGCTGCTTCGGGGAAGTACCAAAGAGGTGGTACAGGAAAATCTGACACAGGCCGAGCGAAATGTTCTGTATGCGATTCGATCATTCTCTCGTTTCCGTAAAGAATTTGTTGTTTCAATTGTGAATGATTACCTGCGAACACTGCAATTGCTGGATCAAGTTGAAAATGCCCAAAGTAATTATATCTCGCTTCAGGCGTCATACGAAGAGGCGGCATTAAAGGCTCAGGCGGGGAAATTACCGCGGTTTGAGGCCGATCAGACGAAACAGCAAATGTTGCAGGCAGGCGACAACCTGGCGAGGTCCCAGCGACAGTATCAGCAGATACTGGATTCATTCAAGCTGACACTGGCAGTGCCTGTTGATGCGAATATTATATTGGATTCTTCGGTGCTCGAAGAGATTGCTTTAATGGAAATCACCGAACCCAATTTTATTGTTACGGAGGCGGTGAATACGGCCTTGAAAACACGCCTGGATCTGGCGACGGCTTATGATAAAGTTGATGATGCGCAGCGGAAAGTAGCTGTAACGGCCGACGCCCTGCGAGCCCGTCTTGATCTGGTGGCCAGCGCCCGTGTCGATTCAACGGAAGATACAGAATGGACCCGTCTCCGGTTTCATGATGGAAGCTATGATGTTGGAATGGTTCTGGATTTGCCTCTGGACAAACTCAGAGAACGAAATGTTTATCGGAAATCCCTTATTGCCTATCTGCAGGTCCAGCGGGATTATGCGTTGGCCGCCGATCATGTTAAACTGGATGTGCGAAATGCCTATCGAGGGCTGATTGAGGCGGCACAGCGTCATCATATCCAAAAGAACAGTCTTGAGTTGGCACAGGAGCGGGTCCATAGTACGACAATGTTGCTGCAGGCGGGCCGTGCCCAGGCGCGTGACCTGCTGGATTCGCAAGATGACCTGCTGGCGGCTCAGAATGAAACAACGACAACACTGGTCAATTACATGCTGGCAAAGCTGAATTTTTATCGTGATGTGGGAATCTTAACTGTTAAACCGGATGGATCATGGCAATCACTGGAAAAAATAAACGAAAAATTATTTTAGCTGTAATCATAGCGGCCATTATCCTGTCCGGGTCGGCAATCTATCGTTGGACTCATCGAGACCGGAACCGGGCTGCATCGAGTACCTCCAGTTTGTTCGTCGTCAGGCGCGGGGATCTTACGATGAGTGTAACCGAGAGTGGCACGATCAAGGCGCGTAATGCGGTTGAAATCAAATCTCAGGTTGAGCGGGCCGCAACGATTCTAAGCTTGGTTCCGGAAGGGAGCTATATAACAGCCGAAGATGTCTCGAACGGAAAAATTCTTGTCGAACTGGATTCCTCCGGCCTGCGGGATAATATCAATCAGCAGCAAATTGCGTACAATTCTGCTGAGGCGGATTACACCGAGGCCAGGGAGTCACTGATCATTATGAAAAATCAGAATGATTCCGATGTTCAGCAGGGATTGATGAATGTCAAGTTTGCAGGGATGGATTTGCAGAAGTATCTGGGTCAAGAGACAGCCGACACGATGGTTGATCACTACACAACAGATCCGAATCAGCGTCCGGAGGTCAGCGAGCTATTGGATGATCCTAACCAATTGGGTGGCGAGTCATTGCAGAGATACCGTGAATTAACCTCCAATATCGACTTAGCAAAAGAAGAGTTGGAACGCGCCGAAGGAGACCTTTTCTGGACACAGCAGCTTTATGATAAAGATTATATTGCAGAGTCTGAACTTAAGACAGCCAAACTGAAAGCAAAGCGACTGAAGATTCAATGGGCCCAGAGCAAGACCTCGTTGGATCTGTTTATCCGCTACGAATTTGTAAAGCAGGCGGAAAAACTATTCAGTGATTACTTAGAGGCCCAGCGCCAACTGGAGCGGATTTATGCCCAAACCCGCTCGAAACTGGCACAAGCCGAGGCGCGCCTGAGCAGTTCGGAGGCGAGGTATTTACTTAATAGAGAGCAACTGGAACGCATTGAAAAACAGATCAAAGCGTGTACGATGAGGGCGACGGAGTCCGGTTTAGTCATTTATGCATCCAGTAGTGGCCGGCGATGGAGCGGCTCACGAACGAATATTGAGGTCGGAGAGCAAATTCGTGAACGCGAGTTAATTATGACGATTACGGATGAGGATGAAATGGATGTGGATGTGAAGGTTCACGAGACGAGTGTTGATAAAGTTCGTGTGGCCCAATCGGTGAAAATCGTCATTGATGCACAACCTGATAAGGTCTTTACCGGTGAGGTTCTTAAGATTGCGCCGCTTCCGGATCCTCAAGCTTTCTTTGGCAATCCTGACTTAAAGGTTTATACAACCGATGTGAGTTTGGAGGGGGCGGGTAAGTCTATTAAACCCGGAATGAGCGCACGGGTGGAAATTCTGATTGCGCAATTGACCGATGTCCTGAGCATTCCGATTCAGTGTGTAGCGAATCGAGCGGGGCGGAAAGTTTGTTATCTTGTAACCAACAATGGCCCCAAGGAACAGGTCATTCAAACAGGCGCCTTTAATGACCGCTTTGTTCAGATTCTTGAAGGACTCCAAGAGGGGCAACAGGTTCTTTTAAGTCCTCCCCGGCTGATGATGGACGCCGACAAGAGCCCAGAGAGCAAAGCCGATATCACCAAGTCAAAGAAGGGTTCTAAAAAAAAACGAAAGAGTGATTCACCGCCGAGCGAGAGCGTCACAGAAGGGTCGAAGAAATCTGCCCGAAAAGATGAAAAAAGTGCAACTCCCGGCGGTACGCCGGATCCTATGAAGCAGATGGATACAAACGGTGACGGTAAAATCGACCTATCGAGTGAAGTTCCCCAACAGGCCCGCCAGTTTACGGCCCCCCTTGATACCAACAAGGACGGCTTTCTTGATAGAAAAGAAATGGATGCAGCGGGTAAGAAATTCGGCGGCAAGTCGGGTCGGCCGCGAGGAAATCAGGGGCAAACGCAATGAGTTTGTCAGAGGCCAAAGACAGTGGTCGTCAGAGAAAAACCGTCGTGACGATTGAAGACCTGTGCAAGTCCTATGTGCTGGGACACATGGAATTACCGGTTCTCAAGAGCTTGGATCTATCGTTTTGTGAAGGTGAATATGTTTCCATCATGGGGCCCAGCGGTTCCGGTAAATCGACCCTGCTGAACATTCTCGGATGCCTGGACAAGCCCACGGGCGGCCGTTACCTGCTGGGAACCGATGATGTTTCGACCTTGGATGATAATCAACTTTCGGCGATTCGAGGAAAACGAATCGGCTTTATCTTCCAGTCATTCAACCTGATCCGCCAACTCAACATCGTCGAAAACATCGAGGTGGCCATGTATTATCAGCATGTCCCCAAGCATCAACGGCGTCAGCGGGCGACCCTGCTGGCCGAGCGGGTCGGGCTGGGCGACCGAATCAGGCATCGCCCCTTTGAATTGTCCGGTGGCCAGCAGCAGCGGGTGGCCATTGCCCGGGCGTTGGCCAATGACCCGTTGATCATTCTCGCCGATGAGCCCACGGGAAATCTGGATTCTCAAAGCGGGGCCGAGATTCTGGAGATTCTTAATGAGTTGAGCGCTCAGGGCAAGACGATCATTGTGGTTACACATGATGAACAGATTGCCTCCCAAACACATCGGTCAATTCATTTGCTGGACGGGCAAATTGATCGGATACAATCAAACGGAACAGGAGTATAATGCTTTCACGGATTATAGGCATTCTGTTAATTAGTTTACGCAGTTTATGGATGCATCGCCTGCGGTCCGGACTGACGACACTGGGCATTGTGTTCGGCGTGGCCAGTGTGATCTCCATGCTGGCCATTGGTGAGGGAGCCAGTCAGCAGGCACAGCAGCAAATCGCGCACTTGGGCAGTACCAATATTATCTTAAAAACGGTCAAGCCGCCGGATCAGGAGATGGCGGATGCAAGTGAGCAAACGATTCAGGAATATGGACTCCGTTATGCCGACGCCGAACGCTTTCGGGAAACAATTCCTGATGCGCAGGTGGTGGTGCCGGTCCGGCGAAAACCGAAGCAGGTTTTTTATCAAAGCCGCCGTATAACCGCCGAAATTGTGGGGACCGTTCCATGGTACACGGAATTGGCGCCAATTGAAGTATTGTTGGGCCGTTTTCTGACTCCAATGGATATGCATTACAGTCAGGCGGTTTGTGTAATTGATGAGACGGTGCTGGATAATCTGTTCAAATTTGACGACCCCATTGAACAGAACATCAAGATTTCCGGCGAGTATTACTGCGTTGTCGGCGTTGTTCGGCAGCTCTCAGCGGCTTCGGGGTCGCAGAATGATGCGTTGTCAAATTCTTCCTCCCAGAGTAATGGTGTAAGCGGGGCGGTCTATATCGCACTGACCACCATGAAAAATCGCTTTGGAGAGACAGAGATACAGTTCGGGGGATCGACGGGAATGAGCGGGGAGAAAGTTGAGCTCAGTGAGATTACGATCAAAGTTCCGTCGATGGAACTCGTTTTGCCGACCCGCATCGTGCTGGCAAACCTGTTGGAGCGGCATCATAAAAAGAAGGATTATCAAATTATCGTGCCGTTGGAACTTCTGCGACAGGCGGCGCAAACCAAGCGGCTTTTCAGCATCGTACTGGGTTCGATCGCGGCGATTTCACTATTAGCTGGTGGCATCGGGATTATGAATATCATGCTGGCAACGGTTAGCGAGCGCACGCGGGAGATCGGCATTCGTCGTGCGCTCGGCGCTCGCAAATCCGATATCATTGTTCAATTTCTTTCTGAAACGGTGTTGCTTACACTGATTGGCGGGCTGCTCGGAATGGCCCTGGGGGCCTG
>QNBU01000071.1 GCA_003644215.1 Planctomycetota bacterium | reverse complement strand
TTGTTTCGGCCTCGTGTGGTCATTGCCGTACCCAGCGGGATCACCGCCGTTGAACGCCGTGCAGTCATTGACAGTGCCGAACGCGCCGGCGCCGGAAAGGTCTTTCTGGTCGATGAACCGATGGCTGCCGGAATCGGAGCGGGTTTGCCCATTACCGAACCAACCGCGTCAATGATCATTGACATCGGCGGCGGCACCTCCGAAGTGGCGATTATGTCGCTGGGGGGAATCAGTGCGTGTGAGTCGATCCGCATCGGCGGGGACAACTTTGACGAATCGCTGATTAACCATTTGAAACGCACCTATAACCTCCTGATCGGGGAGTCCCGTGCCGAACAGGTCAAGATACAGATTGGCTCGGCGGCGCCGCTGGAGCAGGAAATGACGATGGAAATCGCCGGGCGGGATACCATCTCCGGTCTGCCGCGAAAAATCGTTATTACCAGCGAAGAAATCCGTGAAGCATTCAAAGAACCCATCGCCGGAATCATCGAAACCGTGATGCGGACGCTTGAACGGGCCGAACCGGAATTGGCGGCGGACCTGATCGATAACGGCGTTATGATTTGCGGCGGCGGGTCGCTGTTGCGGGGTATGGACAAGGTGCTGTCCAACTCGACCGGATTAAAAGTAACGCATGCCGAAGACCCCCTGTCCTGTGTGGCCAGAGGGACGAGCATTTATCTTGAAAGTTTAGAAATTCTGAAAGATATGCAAGACCACGGGTGGGACTGATCTTAGAAAACGCCGTGGGCGGCCCCTCGAAAAACAAGTTTGTTGTTCCCTATAAAGAAATTCAGTCGTTATGGCCGGCAGAAATATCCATTTTTCAAATGCGAGCATTTTTTCCTCTTTTCTGATAGCGGGCGTTGTTTTATTTTTTTTGCCTAAGCCGCTCACATCTAAAACCAGCTTGTTTTTTCACGATTTCTTTCAACCCGTTCTGCAAATCGGACGGGACAACCAAATGGATACGGGGCGTTTGGAAGCCAACTCCGAAGATGTTGTCAGCGGCATCAAATATAGACAGCTCTGGAAAGACTATAAAAATCTTTACGCCCAACGAATGGCCCTGCACGAAGAGTACGAACGACTGGCCAATATCCGGTCTGGCCTGCCGCAATTGTCCAAAGAGGCCCTGGTCATGGCGCGGATCACAGGCACCAGCAGCAATTACAGACGCGAGTTGATGATCAATAAGGGCACGAATGCGTCTGTTCATCCGGGCCAGTTCGTGCTGTCCGAGCAACAGGACGCCATTGTGGGCGTTATCAGCGAGAGTTTTGATTCGGTCGCGAGGGTCCGGCTCATAACCGATACGATGCAGACGCTTGAAATCCATATCCGCCGGGACGGCACCGACACTGATATCCGCGCGATGATGATCGGCAACGGAACCAACACATGCGGTATTTCGATGATCGACCGGCAGCGGGATATCCGTCAAGGGGATACCGTCTATGCCGCCGCGGTCCCGGAAAAACTGAATATCCCACTGGTCGTGGGTGAAATTACCAATGTCCGCCCCGATGACCAGCACCCCTTGCTATGGAAGATTACGGTCCAACCCGCTGAGGATATGAGCCGGTTGAATAATGTCGCCATTATCGTAGCCAACGAAAAATTATTGAAACGAAAGGATTAAAACAGCGTCCTATGCGATGGATTTCGTTTGCTATCATCCTGTTAATCGCGACCGTGCTTGAGGCGGGCAATCTGCTGAATGTGTTCGCCGTCGGCGGTTGGACTATCCGCCCCGGCATTCTCATCACGTTGCTGGTTTTCTATTCATTTTCATGCCGGGGGCGTGATGCGATCATCTGCAGTTTCATCATCGGATTCGCCGCCGACCTGACAGGGACTGTAATGGGGCCGCATATCATTTGCTTCGGGCTGCTCGGACTTCTGCTGAATCAGTCAAACCAGATACTGTATGCCAGGCGAGCTATCTATAAAGTAATGATTGTCTTTGCCGTATATCTCATCGCCGAAACATTTTCCCACTGGCTGGGCCTGCTTAAAGGACTCGACACACAAGGCAGTTTTTATTCGATCCTGCTCTTTACCGCCGTCTATTCGGCCCTCATCAGTCCGGTTATCTGGTCGATTCTTTCGTCGGTATCCGGCGGGTTCGCCGCCATGAAATCAAAATCTGACCGGACCTACCGCTAACGGTGAATAAACCAAAAAAGCTAAACTTAAATCAGGGATATACGAATGTACGAATGTAGGAATATAAAAAAACATACATTCCTATCTACCTATATTCCTACATTCCTAAACTAATATGTACCACTATCGCCTGAAAATCCTGATTATGCTGTGTGTCGGCGGATTGGTTATCGCCGTGGGACGGCTGATGACCCTGCAAACCTTTCAGGCGAAAAAAGCACGGCAGGAATTGGTGGAGATGCGGAAGAAGCCCCTGAGGCAACGCCCCACCGTTCGCGGCAAGATACTCGACCGTAACGGCCGGCCGCTGGCAATCGATAGCCCCTCGTTTTTTCTCCATATCAATTACCAACTGACTCGCTATCGGGATCCCCGATGGCGCCAGGCCAGAATACTCCGGTCGCTGACCAAAGATAAAACACGCGCCGAGACCGAACGGGAGCTTTACGAAGAAGAATGGAAAGAGGACATCGAGGACTTGGAGCAATCCATCGATCTCGCCTGGCAGCTTGCCGATGTGTCGCGGGAGGAGATCGAAGAAAATGTCAAACGAATCAATGACCAGATATGGGAACAATCCCGTTTCGTCTGGTGGAAACGGCGAAACCAAGATAAAACCTGGCAGCAGTATCGCGCCAAACGCGAATCGATCCTGGTTACCGACATCGTTGCGGTTGACCTGGCGGAAATGTACCGAACCTATCCGCTCGTGGAGCTAAAAACGCCGCAAGACCTGCAACGGGCCCAGATCGAACTGCTGCATCTGACGCACCTGCAGATCAAGTCCGAAGCCAAACGCGACTATCCGTATGACTCCGCCGCCTGTCAGCTTATCGGCTGGGTGGCTCCGTGGCGGGACAGCGAGGCGGAAATCTTCAAAGATGATGCCTATATGAGCTACCTGTCCGGTGAAGTGGTCGGGAAGTTCGGGCTTGAAAAAGTGTATGAACCCGTGCTGCGCGGTCGGCGAGGCGCGGTGCGATACGACATCGAAGGCAATCTGCTCGAACGCATCAAACCAGAGTACGGCCGGGATGTCCGGCTGACCATCGACATCGACCTGCAGCAGAAGATCGAGGCGATGCTGGCGACGAATACAATCGAGGATAAACTCAGTGCCGCAGTCGTTTTAGAAGTAGCCAATAATGACATTCTGGCAATGGCCTCCATCCCCGTATTCGACCTGAATACGATTCGCCAAAAATACAAAGCGGTTTCCAGCAACCCCAATAAACCGCTGATACACCGCGCACTCCAGAAAAACTACCCCCCCGGTTCCGTCGCCAAGCCCCTGATCCTTGTTGCTGGACTGGAGGAGAAAAAAATTACTCCGCATGAAGTGATTAGTTGCGGTCATCAGCCACCGTCCAAAAGCTGGCCCAGATGTATCAGTCAGTGGAAATACCCCCCCCCGCATGATGTCAGATGGGCCGGCGAGGGAGGCAACAACGGACGCAATGCTATCCGCGGAAGCTGCAACATCTATTTCTCGCGACTCGCCAACCGCCTCGATGCACGGGACTTGCAGAAATGGCTTTTCAAATTCGGTTACGGCCAAAACATCCTGCCTGTTTTCATGCCAGAGGACATATCCGAAAACAAAGCCGCCGGTCGGAGCATTCGCCAACTGTGCGGAAGTATCATTTTCGGCGCACAGGAAAAGTCGTATACGGATTTCTCAGAGGTGAACGAAATCCCCGCTGATAAAATGTCAGAAAAACGCTACTGGGGCATCGGGCAGGGCAATCTGCGGGTTACTGTCTTGCAGACGGCCAATGCCTTGTCAGCGATTTCTCGCGGCGGGATCTATAAACAGCCCCGGCTGATCGACGCCGCCGGTGATTCCATCAATCAACCCGAAGAACACTCACTGGGACTCTCGCGGCGAACGCTGGATACGGTTCGTGACGGAATGTGGGCGGTAGCCAATGAAAACGGTGGAACGGCCTATAAGGTATTTAGAGATAGCCCGCTCCGCACCAAACGGGGCATGAAAATATACGGCAAAACCGGCTCCACACAAAACCCAAGTATGGCATGGTTTGAATGCTTTGCCGAAGAGCCGTCCGGCCGGGCCATTGTCATCGTTGTTCTCGTCGAGGGTGGTTTAAGCGGTTCCGGCGAAGCGGCGCCACTGGGGGAAAAGATTCTCGACCTTTGCAATCGAACCGGTTACATCGGTACCAAACCTACCGAATAGCGACTTGTAACACCACTACCACAAGGTTCCCCATCCCTGCGCTTGCGCTTCGGGCTACTGCGTAACCGGCGAATCAGGCACGGCCGGCTCGGTAACCCCCAAATACCGCAGGGTGTTTTCCAGAATATCACCCACGACCGGCGCCGCGACGCGCCCGCCGCTGTAGCCCTTGCCGAGGGACCGTTTCGGTTTTCGTATCGACACCAACACCACCACCGCCGGATTTTCAGCAGGCGCCCCGCCGACAAATGAAGCCACATAATTCCGCCAGTCATAATGCCCGTCCACGGCGATATTGGCCGTCCCCGTCTTACCCCAGGCCTGACAGTTTTCCAGCTTGGCCTTGTCGCCGGTTCCCTCATTAACCACATCGGTCAGAGCTTTTTGGACCATCCACTCGGCAACCTCGGTTTTAATGATATACCCCATACGGTTAGCGGGTTGTTTGTCTTCGATAATCTCACCTTGATTATCGACCACGGCGCGGACAATGTGCGGCTTGACGATATAGCCACCGTTGGCCAAAATGCTGTAGGCACGACAGATTTGCAGCGGCGTTATCAGCACTTCATGTCCAAACGGAATCCGCGTAACAGAATACCGGCTCCACTTCGGCAGCGACCAGACCAACCCCGGTTCCTCGCCGGGCAGGTCAATGCCCGTTCTGCTTGAAAAGCCGAAGAGTTTCAGACCGTCATATAAATTCTTCTGACCCATCTTCAGCCCGATCTTGGCCATGCCGATATTGCTCGAGTGGATGATAATCTCACGAACCGACAGCATCCCGTACTGGTGATCACCAAACTCGCCAATACCCCCATACTTTGACCAATGGCCATCTTCGCAATCAAATTTTTCGTTGTACCCGATCAGCCCACTATCGAGTGCCATCGTCGCGACAAGCGGTTTGAAGATACTGCCCGGCTCGAACGGATCGGTCAGAACACGGTTTCGCATCGTATCCTGCGGCGTGGTCGAAAACTTCGCCGGGTCATAATCCGGCAATGACACCATCGCCAATATCCCGCCGGTCCAGGGATCCATCACCACCGCGACCGCCGACTCTGCCTCGTACTCGTCGGTCTTCTGCTTGAGGGCCTCGTGAACAAATCGCTGAATCACCGAGTCAACCGTTAACACCAAATTCAGCCCGTCTTTGGCATCGGTCCCCCTGGCTGTCTGGACACCGATGGGATCGCGCGCCACATCAACCACAAAAACATGCTTACCAGACTTTCCCGCCAATAACTTATCATACCGCAGCTCTAAGCCCGAAAGTCCCGCATCACCGGCCCCGACAAAACCCAACAAATGGCCGGTCAGATTCCCCGCCGGATACAACCGGTTCCAGTCCGTCTCAACGCCCAGTCCGCGAAGACGGATCTTTCGGAGCGACTGCCGCTGCTGGTCGCTGATTTCTGACTTGAGCTTCACAAAGCCGGGATTTTTACTCTCGTCGATTATTCGGCATATTTCAGGCCCGGGAACCCCCAAAATATCCTGCAAGGTCGAGGCCGTTACCAAAATCTGATCGGGATATTCCTTGAGTACTCTCGGCTCAACAAAGGCGTTATAAGTCTTGACGCTTGCGGCCAGCACCCTGCCTTTACAATCAAGAATCTGCCCACGGCGCGGTTTTTCAATACCAAATGCACTCAACTGCCGCTGGCTTTTTTCCTGGAATGTTTCTCGCTGATAGTACTTCAGGTCAAACACCCGCCACAGCAACGCCCCAAAGACCAGCACAATCACGGTCAAAAACACGCTCATCACCCAGATTTCGCGACGACCGGCATTCATTCGGCGGCGTCCTCCAATGAGTCAGTTGGCAGTTGTATTTGCGGAAGTCCCGCTGGGTTGACCAGGCATTCAAACCGAAGTTGTTTTTGCCAAAGTTGTTGGAGCAGTTCTTTTTGCTCAACGGACGCTTGCTGATACTGAAAAAACATCCGGCTGGCAGATATGCGCAACAAAATGGTGAAG
>QNBU01000070.1 GCA_003644215.1 Planctomycetota bacterium | reverse complement strand
ATGGGTCCGATCACACGGGCTGGTTGCGGCGCTCCGTGTCCGGCAGCGGGTCGTGAATGCTTTGGCTGTCGCGGTCTCGTGGATAATCCCAATGTCGAAGCCGATCAGGAGGTTATGGACAAGAACAATTTGACCGTCCATGACCTGAAACAAAAAATGGTACTATTTAACAGTAAATAACAGAGGCCAAAAATGAGCAAAGATATAAACATTAATGTACATCACCTTACCCGCGTTGAGGGCCACGGCAACATCGTGGTCAATATCAAAGATGGGACCGTTGAAAAATGCCAGTGGCAGGTTCCCGAAGCGCCACGTTTCTTTGAGGCGATGGTTCGCGGCCGCCGCTATGACGACATCCAGACCATCGTATCGCGCATCTGCGGCATCTGCTCGATCAGCCACTCGCTGGTCGCCACCAAGGCCGTCGAGGACGCACTCGGTCTGGAAGTATCCGAACAGGCCGATCTCGTGCGGCACCTGATGCACTACTCCGAGCAGTTGCAGAGCCATGTCCTGCATGTCGGCTATCTCGTCGCACCGGATTTGTTCGGCGAAAAGTCCGTCGTACCGTTGGTACCCAAGGCCACCGAGGCCGTTTTGAAGATCGTTAAATGCCACCGTGTCGCCAATCAAATGTCCGCATTGCTGGCCGGTCGCATTACACACCCAATCACGCTGACCCCCGGCGGGATGACCAAGGTACCGACCGAGCAGGAACTGCTGGGTATTAAGGCCGCACTGGAAGATTGTGTGCCGGACCTGGTCGATATCTGCAAGGTCGTCCTCAGCGTCGCTGGAAACCTGCCCGCGTTTGAACGGGACACTGAATATGTGTCGCTCAAGCAGACGCACCCCCGTTACAAAGGCACGCTGAGCGAATACTCGTTCTATCACGGCGACATCACCAGTACCGATGTCAATGGCGATGGTGACATGCCGGTTAGCAAGTGGGAAAGCGTCGCCAACGAATATGTCGTAGCGCAATCCACCGCCAAATGGGCCAAGTGGCATCGCGAGTCCTACTTCTCCGGGGCGTTGGCACGGTTCAATAACCAGGCCGAACTCATCAGCCCGCTGGGCAAGACGGTCGCCGATATGTTCGGTCTTCAAAAGGGTGCTTGCAACCCGTTCCTGAACAATGTCGCCCAGTTGGCCGAAGCCGCTCATGTCGTCGAGGCCTCCCTTGAGATTATCGACATGCTGCTGACAAAAGGCATTAAGCCCGAAAAGGTCAAGGTTACGCCCAAGGCCGGTCGCGGCTACGCCGCTATCGAAGCGCCGCGCGGCATCCTGTTCCACGCCTACGAGTTCGACAAGAACGGCGAATGCGTCTGGGGCAACTGCTGCATCCCGACCAACCAGAACCACGCGAACATCCAGGCCGATTTCGACAAGCTGGTGCCGCAGTTTATGCACGAAGGCCAAGACGCACTCCGGCAAAAAATGGAAATGCTCGTCCGTGCCTACGACCCCTGTATCTCCTGCTCGACCCACATGCTCAATGTCGAGTTCGTAAAATAACCTTAACAACCCAACCGGTGGCACGGTCAAGCTCTGCTTGGCCGTGTGAGATATGCCAAAGCCGCCCAAATGATAACACCCCAAGCCCCGGTCAAAAACCGGGGCTTTTTTTATTCCCTTTGGCAGCATTTTCTAAAAAAGCCATGTTTTCAAATTAAGCCACACACTCAACTTCCCGAAAAACCCAAAGACAGGGGACAGGAGAGGTGCAGATTACCACTCTTTGACAACCCACAAGGAAATGGATTGCCGCTTTTTGGGATAAAAGAAAATGAGAAAATTAGTATTGTTGACGATGCTGTGCTGCGGATTAACGACTCTGGCTTTCGCCGGGGTGGAAACATTCGACGGCGGCAGCGAGGACTGGAACTACGGGTATGGACTAAGCACCACCTCCGGAAATGCGTTGTGGTCTGATGATGGCGGAAATCCCGGTGTGCATCTCAGCGGCCCGTTAAGCAACCTTTATAAGGTGTGGACTCAAAACACATCCGGATTCGGCGATGTTACCGGCGCGACAATGACAGTGGACACCCGAATAGACGGCTCCGGCAGTATTCATGGGACAGCACAGCTTTATATCGGACGCGGGAACACCTATTACATTAGCCAGGCGTGGAACATCCGTCCCGATGCAGAATGGACAACGCATCAGTTCGATATCAATCAATCCAACTTTACCCTCTGGCCCAGCGGCAGCAGTAACTCATTGGGCTATGTAACCGAGGTCCCTGACGAAGTGGGTGTCTTTTTCGGCACCGAACTTGCCCGCGGCAACGGAAACTTTAATATCGACAATTTCGGCTTTATCCCCGAACCAGCAACGATGTTTCTGCTGGGAATAGGCGGACTGCTGCTTCAGTTTGAAAGGTAATTTAGATGGGATCGAGTCATCCTGACAAAAAATCCACCAGTAGCAAAGGTGGGCTATGCCCGCGCTGATAAAACTTGCCGCGCCTGTTATTCGTTGCTGTCCATATCCATCATAGCGGTCATTTTAACCAGGTCAACCACATTATCAACACCGAGTTTAAGCATGATCTTACTGCGGTGGTCTTCGACGGTCCGGACCGAAAGATTTAATTGTTCGGCAATCAACTTATTGCTGCTGCCTCTCAGCACCCGCTTCAAAACCCTTTTTTCGGCCGGACTTATCGGTTTGTTTATTTTGTCAAAGACAACCGTATGTTTTTTTTGCTCCAGCACCTCATCAACAGTGCGGAGGAAGTTGTCAGCATTCAAAGGTTTCTCGATAAAATGTGTCGCCCCGGCTTTTATAGCCCTGACAGCCGACGGAACACTGCCAAAACCGGTGATCACAATCGATAGCAACTCTGGCCTTATTCCCCTTGTTTTTTTGATCAGTTCAATTCCGTCTAATCCTGGCAGTACCATATCAACAATCAGCAAATCGCACCGCTCTGTTGAAAGCGATTTATAGCACGCCTCCGCGGTAAAAAAAGTTTTAACCGCGTACTGGCCCCTTGCCAGAAGTTTTTCGGTCGCCGAGCAAATCTGCTCGTTATCATCGACAAAAAACACTACCTTTTTTACGGAATTGACAGCCATTTGGAGTATTTGCTCCCTAATCTAAGTATCCTGTTTAACGAAACAGCCCTTTTATAGTAGCATACCTGAAAAGGGTTGCAATCGTGGTATATACGGATTATGAGGATAAATGTAAAAAATGGCCCCTCAAACAAGGGTGGGCAAGATTAGTCGTCTTCATCGATAACCAGCGCGATTTGCACCAGTTCGATTATGTTTTTGACCCCAAGCTTTTTCATAATCTTATAGCGATGGTCTTCAACCGTTCTCTTTGAACACCCGCGCAGATATGCAATCCCCGCAGAGGATTTACCCGAAAGAATCATCCCCAACACTTCTGACTCAACTCTCGAAAGCTTTTCCAGAACCCAGGGGGCAATACAGTCTGTTTTGCTTAAGATGGACTGGATCAATGAAAGAAACACATCCTTGTCCAGCGGTTTTTCGATAAAATCCGCCGCTCCGGCCTGCATACACCGCAAAGCAAGGTCAACATTACCATATCCGGTGATGATCAATACCGGCAGTTCAGGGGACATCTTTTTCGTTTCTTTGAGCAACTCCACACCGTTCATTTCAGGCATATTCACATCCGTAACGAGACAGTCCACCTCTTGATCCGGCAGGGATGCAAGGCATTCGGCCGCGTTTGAAAAGCAGGTTACCTGATAATCCTGATTTTCAAGAATTCGTTTTAAGACCTTACGAATTCTCGGCTCATCATCAACGATAAATAGGTGCTTGGGTCGATTCTGCATAGCATATACCCCATAAATGGTTACAGTTTGGTCGGGAACACAACCGTAAACAGGGTGTCTTTTCCCGGTTTACTATCGACGCTTATGGTTCCCTGCAATCGGTCAAGGATGCGCTTGGCAATGGGCAGTCCAAGGCCGGTCCCGATCTCTCTGGGCTTGGTGGTAAAGAACGGGTCAAATATCCTCTTTAGGTCTGCCTGTTTAATGCCGCCGCAATTATCCCTAAAGGTTAATTGGACACACGGGTCTATGAGTGCGCTGCTGATTACCAATTCCCTCCATTTTTTTCCGTCGGCGGCCTGTATCGCATTCTGGATCAAAATAAAAAGCACCTGCTCGACATCTCCCTTGTGTGCCTCTATGCTTAGCCCTGAATCAATCGTGCCGGCCGTCATTTTTATTTTTGATAGCTGGGCATTGCTGCTCAGGACTTTTATTATTTTGATGAGAACCTCTGAGAGGTTGACTGTTTCAACCGCCGTCGATGCGGTATGGGAGTATTCGCGTAACTGCTGACAGATATCCGTAACATTGGAAAGCTCGTGGAGGACTTCCGCCAGGTCTTCCATTGCGTCATGGCAGGATTCTATTTTATGGCTCTTGCAGTTTTCCAGTGTCTCCTGCAGAAGCATATGGGCCACCGTTAACGGCTGGCTCAACTGATGGGCGATACCCGCCGTAAGCATACCAATCGAGGAAAGCCGTTCGAGATGCAGCATTTTGTCATGATGGGTCTTTATTTCCGCCGCGGCCTGTTTTTGCTGAGTAACATCCCTGTCTATCCCAATGATATATTTTTTACCCTCATGTTCAAACGGCGATGCGGTCCACTCGTAGTAATTTTCTTTCCCGTCGGCCCGTATCCACGAAGCGACCCCGGAACAAGTTCTTGATTCCTCAACAAAGCAACCCTGCCGATGATAAAGATCAGTCACTGCGGGATAAGTAACAAAATCATCCAAACTCTCAACTTCCATCAGGTCTTTTCTGGAACGCCCAGACATTTGAACATATCGGTCATTGGCCATGACAAGACGCCTTTTTCGCGATTGCAGATCGAACTCCGCTATATTTATTCCGTCAGAACTATGCTTGAAGATAAGTTCCAGTTGCTCCCGCTTTTCTTTGAGAAGCTCCTCAAATTGCTTTCGTTCGATAGCAGATCCCAATTTTACAGCGATTGACTCGATTAAAGCCCTCTCTTCTTTCAGAAACGGGCCTTCATCAGCACCCCTTTTCCCCTCAAGATAGCAAATCTCAACCGTTCCGGATTTTTCTCCAAATACATAAATATCAGCAACCTGAGACCATTTGGTCGTCTTAAAGGCGTTTGTTTTATACACCTCCTTCTCAAAAGTTATTCTTGCACAGGTATCTTCGGGGTACTGCCACGCCGAAGGCATAATCGCAACACTTTTTTGAAGTACCTCCTGGAACGAGATGTCCGGTGTCCCGATAATTTCTGTAATACCATACAAACATTGTAATTCTTTTACGCGTTCGCCAAGCGTGTGTCTTTGTTGTGCAATCTCATCTGTCAGTTGCTTGTTTTCAGTCATATCCCTGAAAACACCAAGCATCCATCTTGTCGTACCCAATTCTACTGGACTTGCGTTAATGTCAGCGTAAAAAATACTACCGTCTTTTCGTTTGACCGGAATCTTTTGGGCAAGTGTTAATTCATTTTTCATTTGCTTTTCGAACTGTTCGATCACATAGGTCAAATCCGGCTCAGGATGAAATGCCGTGTAGGTAAGATGGCCGATTTCGCTCGCACTATAGCCAAGCATTTGACAAAAACGATGATTGCAATAGACAACTTTGCCGCTTTCAATTTCGATCATGACAACGCCGTCGGCAAGGGCGTCCAGCACTGTTTCCAGTCCATCCTTTGCGGCGAACAACTCCTTTTCGGGCGGCTTGCGACAGCTAATATCCCGCCAGACGGCGTAAAGCACTTTTTTGCCATTCTGCGAAACATCGGTAAGCGACACCTCAACAGGAAAGACCTGCCCATTCTTTCGCCGGTGGTCCCACTTGAAACAATGACTGCCATGGGCGTAGGCGACATCCATCATTTCTACCGCTTTGCCGTAGGATTTTTTACCATCGCCCTGAAACTCAGGTGATAACTGCCAGGGATGCAGATTGATCATTTCCTCCTTGCCGCCACAGCCGAGCATCGCCATCGCCGAGGTATTGCAGTCAACAAAGCGGTAATCCTCGATGATGAACATGGCATCGGTGGAGTTGGTGAAGAATGTTGTGTATCTATTCTCGCCCATAAGATTAAGCATACCGATTTTGTACTGTTTTAACAAGAAAAATATCATATAGGCAACAATGCCGTAACAGATCATGATCGAACCAGCGGCTCTGCGATCTCTGGTTTCAATAACAACCCGGCTCAGAACGTGTTCACAGCGGCGTGACTTACTGCCTGTTGTCTGCTATCATCCGTTCAAACTCCAAAATCACCCCAAATGAAAAATTGGCATTTTTCGCTTTTTCCAAAAAAACTTCACAAAAAAACATCTGTTTCATCCCAATAAACACCGGTTTCTCGAAATCCCGTAGTT
>QNBU01000069.1 GCA_003644215.1 Planctomycetota bacterium | reverse complement strand
TCTCAAACCAGACCGGATAAACCGTATGATGCACGATACCCGCCTGATCGGTCTCACTATACCGCGGAACGATAGTAATCGTACACTCGTCAACGCTCGTGCAATCGGGAAACTCAATCGACGGCTCATCCTGGTAATCGGTACTTCGGGGCTCTACACGCATTCGTTTCATTCTCCGGTCTTTAGTCCACAGTCTTCGGATTATGAAAGTAAAATACTGCATAAATGGTTGTTTTTCAAGCTATGAGGGAAAAAAATTGCTTCCGCACATTATGTGTCTATAATAAGAATCAACTTATCGAAAAATATTAAAGAAAGGAATTTAACATGAGGCATAGCAGATTTTTCATTGTAATCGTTTTGATTCTTTCTATGGCACAAGCCAATGCAGGCTTGTACTCTTTCGCAAAGTCCTACGGGGGCGGAAATTATGATTACAACACTCCTATCGTGGCAGTAACACTGGCCAAACAGGCCGATTATGTATCCATGACACTTATAATTGTAAGTAAGCAGGCTGATCCGGTTGAAAGAGCGGCTGAATTGAAAGAATTTCAGAATACGATTGTTACCGAAGCACAAAAACGAAAAGGTATTGAAATATTCCAGGGAACGCTGTCACTTTCAGCCTCTGCTAGCAAATGGCTCGATTCCAGAACATCGGAGGCACGGGTCAAGGTATTAGCTAAACTCGATAAAGATACGGATGTTTATGATTGTGTTAAACGCATTAGGCAGTTCATTGTCTCAATCAAATGGCCAGAGAAGTGCGACCATTCACTGGGAGAAATTCAACTTGCCATTAAAGCCCCGGATCAATACAGAGGTGAAATTCTCAAGAAAATTGCAGAGGATGTAAAATACATAAAGTCAACAATGAATTTTGTGGGTAAAATTACTATCTCGGGACTTGAAAATGCCGTACAAATTCGACAGATTGATGACAAAAATGTGCAACTGTATATTCCTTATACAATGACATTTGAACTTGAATCAGCCCAATAAATAACATTGGAAATCTGGACGATTAAAAAGCTGTTGGAGTGGGTTACTTGTTACTTTGAGGGTCGGGGTATCGACTCGCCGCGGCTCAGTGCCGAGTTGCTGTTGTGTTTCGTGCTGGGGCTGGAGCGGATTCAGCTTTATACCCTCTATGACCGTGTGGTGAGTCCGCCGCAGTTGGCTGCGCTTCGGGCGTTGGTCAAGCGGGCCGGTGAGCAGGAGCCAATTGCGTATTTGGTGGGTCGGTGCGAGTTTTATTCGTTGCCGCTGACCATCACGCCGGACTGTCTGATCCCCCGGCCGGAAACCGAGCATCTGGTGGAAAAAGCGATTTTGTTTCTGCGCCAGCGAACCGGGACGCAACTCGTGCTGGATCTGTGTACGGGTTCGGGCTGCATCGCCGCCGCGGTTGCCAAAAATGTCACGGATGCCCACATTGTAGCAACTGATATTTGCGACGCGGCATTAAAAGTCGCCGCCGCGAACATCGAAAAGCTCCAGCTCACTGAGAAAGTCCAGCTACTTTGCGGCGATTTGTTTGATCCGATCATTGATGGGCTGGATGAGGTACGGTTTGACCTGATTATCTCCAACCCCCCCTATGTCAGCGAGCCGGAATACAAGACGCTGGACAAAAATGTCAAAGAGTACGAACCCAAACACGCCCTGATCGCCGGAGCCGATGGGCTGGATGTCTATAAGCGGATTGCTGAAAAAGTGGATAACTTTCTAAAACCGGACGGGTCGTTGATGATGGAAATCGGTTACGTCCAGGGTCCGGCGATTAAAAAATTGCTTGTAAATACAGGCACCTTCAAAACCACCACCATCGAAAAAGACCCCGCCAACAACGACCGTATCGCGATAGCGACGAAGTAATCATCTATTTCTTCCACGGCCAAGCAGAGCTTGACCGTGCCACCCACATAAAACCCCCGTCTTGTATTTTTCGTCGGAATCGGTACAATGGCCCTTTCTATAATATAATAATGCGACTTTAACTGCGAAAAAGGTATCTGTTATGGCAAAATTGACGAAACTTGACGATATTGTGTCGCTGTGCAAGCGGCGGGGGTTTATCTATCAATCTAGCGAGATCTACGGCGGGCTGGCCTCCTGTTACGATTACGGCCCGCTGGGGGCGGAGTTAAAACGCAATGTCCGCGATGCCTGGTGGAAAGCCGTTGTGCAAATGCGGGATGACATTGTGGGGCTGGACTGCTCGATCCTGATGCACCCGATGGTCTGGAAGGCCTCCGGCCACGCCGACAAGTTCGCCGATCTGGTAACGGTCTGCAAAAAGTGCAACACCCGCACCCGTATCGATCATCTGGCCGATAAATCCGATGGTGATGCGGCCGAGCATACCGAACATGTCAATATCGAAACAGAGGCCGCTAAGGAACACGACCTTTCCAATAAGGTCTGTCCGGCGTGCCAGGCCGTAGGCAAATTTGGCGAGCCGATGGCATTTAAGCTAATGTTTGAGACCCAGATGGGCGCCAACGCCGACGACCAGATGACATTGTGGCTCCGGCCGGAAACGGCGCAGGGTATCTTCGCCAATTTCCGCAATGTATTAGACTCGACCCGCGTGAAGGTTCCATTCGGCATTGCGCAGATCGGCAAATCTTTCCGTAACGAAGTAACCACCAAGGCGTTTATCTTCCGAACCCGTGAGTTCGAGCAGGCCGAACTGGAGTTTTTCTGTGCGCCTGGCACCGATGAGGATTGGTATGAGCATTGGAAACAGCAGCGGTTTAACTGGTATCTGGATTTGGGCATCCAGAAAGAGAATCTGCGGTTCCGCGACCACGACCCTGATGAGTTAGCGCACTATGCCAAGGCGTGCGTGGATGTCGAATACAAGTTCCCCTTTGGCTCCGGCGACTGGCAGGAATTAGAGGGCGTGGCCAACCGTACCGACTATGACCTGCGGCAGCACCAGCGCGGGATGCGAACGATGAACGACTGGTTCGAGAGCAAAGGCGACTTGTCGAAGATCACGCTCAAAGAAGAGGCCGAAGATTACCATAAGGGGCCGCTGAGCTTCTTTGACGAGCAGAATAAGGAACGCTTTATCCCGTATGTGATCGAGCCGTCGGCGGGCGTGGATCGAAGCACGCTGGCGTTTTTGGTCGATGCCTATGATGAAGAAGAGGTTAAGGGAGCCACACGAAGCGTTCTGCGGTTCCATCCGCATCTGGCCCCGATCAAGGCGGCGATCTTCCCGCTGGTAAAAAAAGACGGAATGCCGGAAATCGCCACCAAACTCTACGACGATCTCAAGGGCAACTTCGCCTGTTTCTACGACCAAAAGGGCGCCGTCGGCAGACGCTACCGCCGACAGGACGAAGCGGGGACACCCTACTGCCTGACCATCGACGGCCAGACCAAAGAGGACAACACCGTAACAGTCCGCGAAAGAGACAGCATGGAACAATCACGAATTAACATAGACCAGATCAAAGCGTACCTCCGCGAAAAACTGGACCTGTGATTTTGAACCACCTATGAACACGAATGGATACGAATAAAAAAACAGAGGACACAGAGTTAAAAACAAAAGCGCGGCGGTGCAAGTGAGCCCGATTGCGTATTGTACGAATGTAACAACGAAGAACCGGCCTGAGAGGGCAATGTGAAACGGGCTTCGTTATTCTTTGATATGATTAGAAAGATTGTCTCATGATACTCGATCAACTCAACAGTGCGTTACTTTACGGTGGTCTTGGTGAACGAATCGCGATTGGCTTGGCACTTCTCAATGAGGACAGCGTGCGTAATGCTGCACCGGGCAAATATGAGGCCCGCGGCGACGACATCTTTTACATCGTGGACGAATACGAAACTAGACCCGTCGAAAAAGGCCGGCTGGAAATCCATCGCAGGTATCTGGATATTCAATACATCGTTTCCGGCACCGAGTGTATCGGCTATGCCCCGCTGGTCGGACTCATGGAGGACACACCGTATGACGGCGAAAAGGATTTGGCATTTTATCATCATGACCCAGCAATGAGCAAACTGATCCTCAAACAAGGGTCGTTCGCGATCTTCTGGCCAAGTGAAGCCCACATGCCGGGACGAACCGCGGAAAAGAGAGAAGCCGTCAAAAAAATCGTCGTCAAAATCCGTATGGAATAAACAAAAGTGAAACCTGAACAAGTGGGCTGTAAGTATTTGCAATACAGGTGGTTATAGCAGCCAGTAGGATGTTTGCACAATTCAATGTACCTCTATACCTCATTGTGTAAGCCCACCAACACAATAACCTTTGCACGAAGACAACGCCTCAAGACCCAGGACATTCACAGCTTAAGTACCTCTATAAGGGCAATTCGCCTAACTCAATATCTTATAAGGACTTGAGATGTATTTTGAAAACTTCACCGTCATCAAAGTCTGCGGAGTACCATAAAATATCGCTGACCGTGATGCTTTATGCTCAAAATACAATAGATGCGTAGCCGACGGATTCTTCGCTGGTTTCGTTGAACTTTGCTTTCATAATGTCGTTGCTGGTGGTGTGTCCGAGCAGGACGCCGCAGATGCGGCCCATTGCTTTGGCCGCTGCGACGAGAGCTGCCACCGCCGCCGGGCCGCAGGCGTTTCCCTTGTCCATTGCCGATTTAAGCAATCGCTCGGCCTCCATTTTCAGGGCCAGCTCAATGAACTCGGTATCGTTGACTTCGCGCGCCCACTTCAGTGCGGTTGCTCCCGTGCCTTCTGGGCAGAATCCGTACCGCGGGCCATAATGGGTCAGGTCGGTTGAGGCGATGCAAACGATTTTGTCCGTTTGTTCGCCGATCAGATCACCCACCCGCGTCCCGAAAACGGGATCAAAATCAGCGACCGGCACGAGGACGGGGACGATTTTGGCATTGGGAAACAGGTGCTGGATGAACGGAATCTGGACCTCGATACTGTGTTCTGCGCGATGGGCCTGGGCATCGGCAATCGCCCCGGCGGTAACGATCTGCGAAGCCAATTTGTTGTCAATTGCGATATCACCCAGCGGAGTCTGCCAGCCGTCGCTGTCGTCAACGACCGCACCGCCGTCAAAATAGCTGTGTGCGGCGCCGAAAATAACAAATGTATCCACCTCTTGATTGACTTGTTGGATGGCCTGAAACGCCGTTGCCGCCAGTTCGCCGCTGAACACCCAACCGGCGTGCGGGACGATAGCTGCGACGATGGGGTCGGGTAGCTCGATCGTCAAATCGCGGTCGGGCAGGCATTCGTCGATCTCGGCGAGGCATTCAGATCGCGAGCCGCCATAAAACTGGCCCGCAACGGCTGGTTTTCGAATCCCCATAACAAACCTCCATTCTTGTCTTGAAAATATCCTATCAACCCGATATAGTATTAGCATGGCACGGGCTTCGGAGCCCGTGAATCACGGCCAGGATGGCCGTGCCACAAGTGATATTGTACAAAGCAGGCAAGGGAAATACAATGGCGAAACAAGCTCAATCACCGGTTGCGGTTTTAATGGGGTCAGACAGCGATCTGCCCACGATGGAAAGTTGTATCAAGCAGTTGCAAGCGTTTGGGATCGATCCCATTGTGCGGGTTTTGTCGGCACATCGTACGCCCGCGGCGGCATGTGAATTTGCGGCTAATGCTGCTGATAACGGGGTCAAAGTCATTATCGCCGCCGCAGGAATGGCGGCGCATCTGGCCGGAGCGATGGTGGCCCATTCACAGTTGCCGATTGTCGGGGTGCCGATGCAGGCCAAAGAAGGCCCTTGCGGATTGGATGCACTGCTTAGCACCGTGCAAATGCCTCCGGGGATGCCGGTCGGGACGATGGCCATCGGCAAAGCAGGTGCGAAAAACGCCGCCGTGTTCGCCTTGCAGATTCTGGCATTGTCCGATGCGGCGATGGCAAAAGCACTGACGGACTTCCGCAAAGCCCAGACCGAAAAAGTGCTGAAAAAAGACGCCGAACTGAACGCATAAACTGGGAACGCGACCGCCTTGGTTGCTTTTGGTGTTTGTAAGAGTTCACACTTTAGTGTGCCGGCGAACAAGCTAAAGCTTGAACTCTTACGCCCGCTATTATTCCAATTGAAAGACTTCTTCGACGGTTTTGCCGAAGGCGCGGGCGATTTTTATCGCCAGCGGCAGCGAGGGTGCGTAGCGGCCCTGCTCGGTGGCGATGATCGTCTGGCGTGTTACACCGACCTTATCGGCCAACTGCTGCTGAGTCATCTCACCGGCATCAAACCGCAGCCGCCGAATGTTATTATTGAGCCGGTCCTTACTCATCGTCGCCTCGAACTGACCCTAAAAGGGTCATCATAAGAATAGCCGCGGGTGAAGGCCATAGGCCGAAACCCGTGGTAATTGAAAAAATGAAATCCACAACCCCAGAGGGGTTGAATAAAATGCCGGCGGAAAAATGACCGTTATTTATTCGACCCCTACAGGG
>QNBU01000068.1 GCA_003644215.1 Planctomycetota bacterium | reverse complement strand
TTTGTAAATACAGTGTTATCGAGATTCTCAAAGGAATGATGATTCTTAAATGGGAGACAACATTATGAAACGGTCTACAATCCTCTTCGGGCTAATCGCAATCACCCTAATCCTTTCCGGTTGCGGCCCCAGTGAGAAATCTCACACGCTCTCCGAACGGCGGCAGATCATCGATACGATGGCCGACGAAACGCTTCAGCGGCTCTACACCGAACGGCCCTCGACGCGACAGCAGATCGCCGAATCCGCCGGATACGCTGTATTCAGCAATGCCAATGTCCATATCATCTTTGTCAGCGGTGGGGGTGGATATGGCCTGACTATCGATAAAACCACCGGACGAAAAACCTATATGAAAATCGGTTCCGGAGGCGTTGGATTCGGCCTCGGGGCCAAGGACTACCGGCAGGTCATTATCTTCAAGACCCGTCAGGCCCTTGTTGATTTCACCGGAAGCGGATGGGGGGTTGGCAGTCAGGCCGAGGCAACAGCGAAAACCCCTGAAACTGGCGTGGATACTGCCGCCGACGGGATATTGGGGAAAGAAGTTACAACCTACACCATGACCAAAAGCGGATTGGCACTGCAGGCGACAGTCAGCGGAACACGATACTGGGTGGACGACGACTTGAACCAACCCACTTTCTAACATGACCTCAAAAAACCATAAAAACGGTAGTCATTCCCAAGCGAAGCTGAGAAACTTATTAAACTCAACATCCGCTGAAAGCGGACTCCGTAACTGAGAACTATATTTTTTTTTAGGAGAAAAAGTTATGAAGAAAACAGTAACTCTGTTGACACTGTTGATGTTGGCTCTTGCTTTGACCGGTTGCAGTCCGGGGGGCAAACTGACCAATGACGAAAAGATCCAGACGATTAACACGATGGCAGACGAAACACTCCAGCGGCTCTACACGGAAAAACCCTCAACAAAAGACGAGGTGAAAGAAGCCGCTGGTTATGCGGCGTTCAGCAATGCCAATGTCAACATTATTTTCGTTGGCGTCGGCGGCGGATACGGTGTGGCTGTGGATAACGCCACCGGAGACAAGACCTATATGAAGATGGGTTCCGGCGGCATCGGCTTTGGCATCGGCGTCAAGGATTTCCGGCAGGTCATGATTTTCAACACGAAAGAAACGATGGATCTGTTCGTTGACAGCGGCTGGACATTCGGCGGACACGCTGACGCGGCAGCCAAAGCTGGCGATAAAGGCGGCGAATTCAGCGGTGAAGGGGCTGTCGGCCAGGCAAAAGTCTATTCAATGACGGAATCCGGGTTGGCACTACAGGCCATGGGGACTGGCACCAAGTACTATAAAGACAAAGAACTAAACTAAGAGATTCTAACAAAACCAGTGGCATGGCCATCTTGGCCATGATCCACTGGCTCCGATGCTCGTGCCACGATTCGTTTTGTTCGAGTGTTTAAGGTTGACGCCGTCAGTAAACACTCTGATCCAACGCTCGGCAAACCGACCCAAGAACTGTATTCGATGGCAGGGTTGTTGCTGATGAAAAAATTTAAGGATTGAACAAGAGGCCAAGCCATCGATGCTTACTACTTTGATATGGCCACTCGTTATGGGCCACAATCTTACGCCGGTTTTATTCTCCGTCAAATATCAGCCACGGTTCCAACGCAACGGCAGTCTTTGGCCCAATCCCGCCAATCGCCTGCAAATCACGGGCTGAGAGAAAAACTACCTTGTTCGGCTGTTGATTTTGGCGGTAGTGAATGATGTCCATCGCCCTTGCTTTCCCAACACCCGGGAGGCGAACCAAGCTTGCCATCGTGGCCGTATTCGGATTAATCCGCAGCGGCGGCGATTCCAGCGGCATCTGTCGATGCGTCCAATACGACACCGCCAACATGACCATTAAGCCCGACAAAACCAATCCCGCAGCCGCCATACAGCCCCGCGTCCACAGTATCATCTTCTGCGATGGTTCCAAACGGATTGAGACATCAGAGCCGGTCATATTTGACAAACCACTATCCGCGTTTTAGGATGGTCCGCTGGAACTTCGCCACAACCAGAAATGCTTTTTTCGGCGACAACTTCTCTGTCAGCAGTCCACAGCCGTTCATTGGGGAATTGCGATGATCGGCAAGGCACGAATAAGTTACCGTATTAACGAACGAACGAGCCAGCGACAGTTTATAAAACTCCTCAAGCCAACTGGCCTGCAAGTCCTGATCCCATTCTTTCCGCCAGCTTCCGGCTTTGTGCCGTGAACGGTCATCCTGGCCGTGTGTATCCGGGATTGAAACACCGGTGATATGAACCGGCTTGGGGGTTGCCGCAAAACAATCCAGCCGCGATGATATCTGCATCATATCCCGTCTATGCCCGCCGGGTTCATCCTCTCCAAAATGAAACTGTAAGCCAAACGCATCAAAATTAATGCCGCTCTGGATCACCATGTCCACATACACCAGCGGCGGCACAGTTGTCTTATCGTGGGCATAGTATTCGCCCCACGGGTACATCAGTTCGACCACTTTACGACTTTTGGCGTCAGCTGATTTGGCCGCCAGCGTCGCTGTGCGAGTCATTTCAATAACCTGCTCAAAGCTAAATCCAAAACAGTTCATCGCGTTCATGCCGCTGATGACACGCCAGACATGAATAAACTTCTTGTATCGGGACACGATCTGGGAAACGAATTCATAAGCGCATTCCCTGATTTTTTCAAAACTGGGCTTTTGGGTCAAAAGCCATTGCGGAATGTGGTCCGGCGTAAACTTCAACAGCGGACCGGCACACAACGCCAGACGCCGCCCGGCTAAAGACTGAACGCACTTGTCCATCAGCGCGAAATCATACTCGCCTTTTTCCGTTTCGATCTCAGACCAGTTGACCGGAATCGTGATAAAGCCAAACATATCCAGAAGCCACTTGCGATACTTCTCGTTATCGATCAGTGCGGTGTCCAACTCGCAACCCAACGAATGCCGTCCGAGGGCTTTGTTATGAAATCTTACCGCTAAGAATTGTTCGGCGTGTTTGGCGGCAAGTTTTTCTGAAAACTCCACCCCCTTTTTCAATGCCTCGTCCGCAAAAACGGAGGCCTTCACCGGCATCGAGATATGCTGAATCGCCTCGATGAACAAATCCTGAACCTCCTGAGCCATCACATCCAGTTCGTCGACCTGGTCAAACAGCGCCCAATCTTCGCGTTTCAGTGTGATCTGCATCAATCTGGCACGGGCCAATTCCAGGTTCAGATTATACGGTTCCGGGCGTTCGGGAAGACGCGTGGTACTCAACAGCAGTTGGCCATTGCCCTCGATTGGCCATAAGAGCGAAAGCCCTGCCGAATCGTGCGACCGCTTTTGGCACTCCAAAACTCCGTCTTTGAACGCAATTTTGTCAACACTCCGCAACGGGATCATATCGGCGCCAAAAAGATATGCTCCGGCCAGCGATAGCGTCTTTAGCGGCTTACCATTCTTAAATAACTGAAATTCCAAACGAACCCCTCAAATCAATTGTCGAGTTATCTTGGTTTGTACCGTAACAGGGGCGAGTATAACAGGTGGAGGGATGATTGTAAAACAATCTTTTGGGATGTTTTGCGCAGAGAATTCCCAGTGTCTGAGAAATATAACATTACTCCGAAAGAATGTCAGCTACGAGCAAAGGGCGGCAGGGTCCTTGCTCAGAGCTGAAAGATGCCGGCGGTGCAGTTGATTGTTTTTTTCGAGTAGTTGGCAAATCAGCTGTATCTGGCCTAAAAGAAGCTCGAACAGGTCCATATTGGCCTGAACAGTTTCACTGCGATATCCGGGTAAATACATCAGAAAACGCCCGCAATGGGTCTTTTCCGTAGCCAGTTGTGTGCCGATTATACAGCCGCCATCGACGGCATAAACACACGGGTCGTAGCCATCATCAATCTGACGGCAGATCGCGGGCAGGATCGCGGGGGATTCATTCAAAAACGCAATGCGGCTGGGATGATTGGCGCAAAGTTCGCCCTGGTCATTAACCAGCATCAGGACAGGGCCTTCCAATTCGGTCATCCCGAACAAATGGTCCTTAAACTGCTCTGTCAGCATATCTGCGCCCGACAACAAAGATTTATAAAGTTCTTCCATGATTTTCGCCTTTCGGAAAAATGCGTTTTTTCAACCAGCCGCAAGATTAACCACAACGGGTTCATTTTTCGGCTATAAATGGTACGGGCTTTTGAAACAAAGGAGAAAAATGAAAAAAACAGGAAAAACAAGTGAGTATTGGGGGGATGGCGACAAAGTTATCGGACGATTTAGGGTGATCAGGAACACTTCTTTTCAGGAGTTGGGATTTTTTCACCATTTCGGTACTTGACCATGTGGACACAGTTGCCGCGGCCGTTATATTCGACCACATCCATATACGACTGGATCAGCAGAACGCCTCGACCACAGGACTTATACAGATTGCCGTTACAGCGCGGATCGGGTACGCCATGGGGGTCAAAACCAAACCCCTCATCTGTAATAGAAATATCAATTTTTTCCGGTGTAATCAGGCATTCAACCAAAATCTTCTTACGGGGATCACCGTGATTGCCGTGCTTAATGGCGTTGACAAATGCTTCCTCAAGCGACAAGTGGACCGCAAAGACCATATCCTCACCAAAGTCATGATCCTCAAGCGTCTTGAGTACCTCAGCAGAAACTTTTTTAACTTCCCGCTCGGCGCTTTTGAGCTGCCAGGACTTATGCAGAATGTGTTGCGTCTCGGTCAACGACTCCTGACCCTTTCAGGCATAATAATACTTTTCGCTTATTTCTTCAAACCGACCATCGCATCATCGACATCGGACATAATTTCAAATATCTTATCCAGCCGGGTGATGCGAAACACATCAAGAATCTTCGGGCCAATCGAACACAGACGAAGTGTCCCATCGGCTTCGGACACCCTCTTACTGATGCGGATCAGCAGCCCCAGAACCGAACTGGTCAAAAACTTAACATTTGAGAAATCGATAATGAGTTGGATTTGGGGCGTCTGCTCGATCAATGGTAAAAACGAACCTTCCAGGCCCTGTAACTGGTCCTCATCAAGTATTTTTTCGTCAGTCAAAGCAGCGATGACCACCGGCCCGCGAAATTCCAAACTGAGATTAGGATTTATTTTACCCATTTCACACTCCCGATTGAGATTAACCGCAAGATAGTAGACAATCCCGCCAAACTTGTCAAGAGCTTTTCAAACTAAAAGGTATCAGACACCAATGGCACTGCCATGTTTTTCTTGCCCTTTATTGACACCTTGACCACCTGCACGACGGGTTTTTGTTTTTTCATCGAGCATTGATGCGTTTATGCCTCTCTGACCGATATTCTATGTAGCCTCTCTGGCTCCGATGCCATTGTTTAGCCAGGGAGACTTATTGTGGTTACGAGTCTATCAGGACACGACAGCCGAATCAAGGTTGGTTTTTCCGTGTTTGATCAGCTTTCCTATTCAGATGCTTCGCTGCCGTTTAGCAACATCCTTTCAGCGCAGGGTTTCAGGGACCTCTTCGCTGAAGCGGAGGGCCTCTTTGGCTATGGGGAACAGGACCGCTGGAGTACGGGGTTGACACTCTGGTCATTCATCGGTCAGATTCTGCAAGACGGCAAACAGCGTTCGTGCAATGCTGCGATTACCCATGCGACCCGCTATCTGCTGGAGCAGGGTCTGCAGCCGCCGGGCGTCGATTCCGGCGACTACTGTCGGGCACGCCATAAACTCAAGGCCAAAGCGCTGAGAGCGGCCGCCCGTGAGATCGCCGAGACAATGGCCTCACTCAATCCTGACCACTGGCTCTGGCACGGAAAAGATGTCAAACTGGTCGACGGTTTCACCTTCACCCTGCCGGATACGCCGGACAATCAGGCGGTCTTTCCCCAAGCGAAAACGCAAAAGCCCGGCATCGGATTTCCGATTGTCCGTGCGTGTGTCGTATTGTCGCTTGCAAATGCGTGTATCCACGATGTCGCCATCGGTCCGTATGCCGGAAAAGGAACCGGTGAAAGTGCTTTACTACGGAAGGTTCTCGGTTGCTTTAAGCCGGGCGAGGTTCTGCTGGCGGACCGCTACTTTTGCTCTTTTTTTATGCTGGCGATATTGAAAGCACGCGGCATCGATGTTTGTATGCGTCTGCATCACCTTCGTAAGGTTGATTATAACACGGTTCAATGGATCGGTAAGAATGATTATATCGACACCTGGCATCGTCCGGAACGAGCTAAATGGATGAGCCTGGCGCTGTATGATTCTCTGCCGGAGCAAATGAAGATACGGATCGCAACATTTAACGCCCGAACGGACGAACAGAGCAAACCGCTTGATGTTGTTACCACGCTATTGGACCCAGAAACTTATCCAACTCGTAACATCGGCCAATTGTACGGGTATCGATGGCATGTTGAACTTGACATCGGCGCGATTAAGCAGTCGTTGA
>QNBU01000067.1 GCA_003644215.1 Planctomycetota bacterium | reverse complement strand
CTCATATTCGTATGCCCCAGCGTCGCACCGGCACATTCATAGCCCATTTCCTTACGCACCTTCGTCGCCGCCGTATGCCGCAGCTGATACGGTGTCCAGTAGGGAAGTTCTTTGTCAGGATCGCCACCGCCCTTCCGTATCACCTTCCGTGCCGCCGTGGTCGCATACCGCACGGCGTTGCGGTAGTTCGTAGAATCGTATTTATCACCGGCCGTCTGTTTCGGAGTCGCTCTCCGATTTGTCCCGATCCGATTCCCGCAGCACAGCGGTGTTTTCCGTTGCTCGGTTAGTTTTTGCCGCCGCATTTTCTCTGATTCGGTGGGCGAAAAGCAGTAAGCATCCTCCGGCCGCAATAGAAACGGCGTCAGCAGTTCCTGTCCTCGAGGCCCAATGGCCACGACTCGCTCGATACTGCGGTAGGCATTCTTGTGCTTTTCAGGATAGTAGTGCCAGACAGGCCCGGACCGATCCAGATCACACGGACGAACCAGACACATCTCTCCAGGCCGCATTCCCGTCAGCAGCTGCAACTCGATCATCGCGGCCACCACGGGTGTCGTATGGGCCAAGGTTGCATAGACATGCTGTTCATCCACCGGCTTGACGGGTTTACTCTCCTTGGCGCGTGTCCGTCCGCGTTTCAGACCGGCCACCGCTTGCAGGCCGTGCAGAATCACGGATGAGACAATCTGTTCGGGAAAAAATTGGGACAGTCACCTATTGTTTCGTTCCTTTGTATAGTCCAAAATACAATCCGTCGCTTGCTTAACCGGCTTGGTTTTCGGCAGCAGGTCGATAATCTCTTGTAGATAGCCGCGGCTGTGAATTTGTTTTAGCGACCAGTCGAAATAAATATCGTACACCCAACCGAGCTGCATCAGTTTGGCATCGTTGATGGTTTTGATTTGTTCATAATGAATCAATTTATGGTTCATCAACGCATCGATGATTTCCGGATTGCACTCCGGCGAAGTGGAATACTCAATAACTTCCTTACCAAAGGTCTCCGGATCCTCTGCCAACTGACGATAGTATTTAATCAACAAATCAAAAATATCAATCTTGTCTGCGTCCCGAATCAGCTTCGCAAAATGCATCGTTTGCTCATCCAGTGTCGGCAAGTCCTTAACACCATGAAACTCAATAGACTTTTCGATAACCTCCCGTTCATCATCCGCTAAGTCCGCCAGCAGATTTTGCTGGGCCAAAACCTTCAGGGCCAGTAAGCAATGGTTTTCACTGCGCTCATCTTTATAAGTGCGATAGATCTGAATCTGCGGAAACCGCCCCACATCGTGCAGCAGTGCGATGGTCTCGGCGATCTGCCTGTCATTATCATCCATCTCCAGCGCCGCGGTCAACTGCCGCATCTCATTACAGACACGGTGCGTATGACATTCCTTAAGCTGGACATGTCGGTTGATGAAAGCATCATCAGCGGTATAGAAATCCCGAACAAAATCCGTAAACCACTTCTTCAATATTTTAAGCTGAGCGTCCTGCATTGATTCTCTATCCTATTCTAACAAGCGGCCCATCATATCGGCAGCATTCAATCGTGTCCACAAGGCAATCGATAAATCAATTTTTTTTGGAAATGTTCGGGCAAATTGAGCCGATTCTGGATATATTGAATGTCCCACTGGGTTTTTAGCGGCCCCTTAAAATATTATACCGCACAGGAGAAGCGCAAATGCCGACAGTCAAAGATATCACGGTGCAAAAGCCGACTAAACAGGAAATTGCCGATTGCCAAACCTGGCCCGTCTGGACCTGCGGAGTCAGCGAGTTTGAATGGGAGTACACCCAAACCGAGAAATGCCTGATTATCGAAGGCCGCGTTACCATCAGCGACAATCCCGACTCCGGACAGACGGTTTCATTTGGCCCGGGCGATTTTGTTGTGCTGCCGGACCGACTCAAGTGCTTCTGGAAAGTTACCGAACCCGTCAAAAAATACTATGATTTCGAGTAAATCTCATACATAGGCGTCTCATACACAGAACAATGGAAGGGCTTAATATGTTTTCACACAATGGGTTAAGGAAAGTAACAGGCAGCAGAACCAGTTCTTTGGCGATGTTACTTTTTGCCCTGTGCGTCTTTTTCTATCAGCCGAGCTGCTTTGGCGAAAAAGCACAAACTTATGACAAATCGGTTGTGATGATCCTGGCGGTCAATCAGGAGTACGATTTCGCGACCCCTTGGAAAAAGGGGATGATGGGCCAGGGCGTCGGTTCCGGCTTTATCATCGACGGCAACCGGATCCTGACAAATGCGCATAATGTCGCTAATCAGCGGTATATCGAGGTTAAAAAGCAAAATCTCGCCAAGCGATACCCCGCACAGGTGCAGTTTGTCGGTCATGATTGCGACCTTGCGCTGATCACGGTTCCCGATCCCGCTTTCTTTACAGACGCCCTGCCGCTGTCTTTTGGCCCCCTGCCGCAAATCAATACAACCGTCCAAACCTGCGGGTTCCCGATGGGCGGACGGCAGATATCCATCACCAAAGGAATTGTATCTCGCTTAGAAACAACGACTTACAGCCATAGTCAATCGAGCCGACATCTGGTCGTGCAAACCGATGCCGCCATCAACCCAGGCAACTCCGGCGGACCTGTCCTGCAGGACGGCAAGGTGGTCGGCGTTGCCTTCCAAGGCCTGACAACGGCGGATAATATCGGGTATATGATCCCTACCACGGTTATTTCACACTTTTTAGAGGATGTCCAAGACGGTACTTATGATGGATTTGGCAAGCTGGGGGTCTCGCTGTTTCCCGGCCTGCACAGTCCTTATTATAAGGAACACCTGAAGATACCCCCTGCCGAAGACGGCGTTGTTGTTACCGATATTCCATTGAACAGTGCCTCGTTCGGAAAGTTGCAAAAAGGTGATGTGTTGACCAAAATCGACGATTTCAACATTGATAATGATGGTCGAATCCTAATTCACGGACTCTCGCTGGGCCTGAGCGAGGCCGTGGACCGCAAGCAGAGCGGCGAAAAGATAGCACTGACCTATTATCGAAACGGCCAAAAACATCAGCAGGAATTGTCTGTAGAAATCAATATCCCCGTGATACCGTGGAACCTGCTTTATGATGTTAAGCCGGACTATCGTGTTTATGCGGGCCTGACATTTGTTCAGTTGAACCGAAACTTTCTCAGTAAATGGGGTAGAAGTTGGGTTACTGAGATTCCATTTGACCTGAGATACCTCTTTTTTGAAGCCGACCAACTCAATGAAAACCCCCTGCGAAAAGAGTTTGTTGTTATTTCAGAGATTCTCCCCGACGAAGTGAATGCTTACCTTCAATCCTATAAATACCAGGTCTTAGAAAGCGTTAACGGCATTACGATAAACAAGTTAGCGGATATTGACACCGCCGTCCAGACCGATGAAGGGGGTTTTTGGATTGTCAAATTCATCGGCAACGAGCTCCCGATGGTTATCGACGCCAATAAAGCCCGCAGTCGGCAGGACGCAATCATGCAAAAATATCAGATCCCAATGGAGACAAAGACCAATGAAAAGGAATTTCTGTTTTAATATCGCGTTTTTACTCTGCTCGGCTGCCCTGACACATTGTCTCGCAGACACGGTGGATCTATCCGAACCAATGAAGCGGTCGCTGGTCTATCTGGAAGTATCCAGCAGTTCCTATGAGTTGTCTCAGCCGTGGAAACAAACGCCAATCGCAAAGAAATCCGGCTATGGCTGTGCGGTCGGCCCGTATGAAGTTCTGACGATAGCGGAAAATATAGCGAACGCAACTTTCGTTCAGGCAAGGCGTTATGGCGAGAATGCCTACATCGCGGCCACGGTTAAGAGGGTGGATTACGAGTATAATCTTTGCCTGCTGCAACTCGATAAAGACGCGATGGACACCCCTTTGACCCCCCTGTCGTTTGAGGAATCCTATCCAGAGGGAAAACAACTGACAAGCTATTGGCTCTCTTCAGGAAACCACCTGACGACCGCACGATCAACGCTGGATCGAGCCGAAATGAGTCGCTCACTTGTCTCATTCGTCAATACCTTGACTTTTTTCGCGACGAATGTCTCTCGCCCCTTTGGTGACGGCCAGGTCTGCTGCTACGAAAAAGAACCCATCGGTATCGCCGCCTGGGGGACGGAGTCGGATGCTGGAATCATCCCCGCCGAGACGATCAATCGATTCTTAACTCATTGTAAACAAAAGGGTTACGCCGGTTTCGCGGCGGCTGGTTTCCGGACATCGGCCTTGCTGAATCCGGCCATGAGAAAGTATCTCAAAGTACCCGGCGACATACAACACGGAGTGTATGTCAGTGTCGTTTACACCATTGGCACCGGAAGCAAAGAATTAAAGCAAGGCGATGTTATTTTGTCGATCAACGCCCAGCGACTCAATGCCTATGGCCGCTACGAGCATCCCGAATATAAGCGCATCTCCTTTCGCCACATACTACTGCAGACTCCAAGCGGAAATAAAATCCCCTTTGAAATCGTTCGAGACGGAAAAATCACAACGCTTGACATTACGGCTGAAAACATTGAGTCCGATAAAATGCTTATTCCGTATTATTCATACGGGAAACAACCCGAGTATATGGTTGTTGGCGGATACATTTTTCAAAAACTGAATCGAGACTACATGGGGATGTACGGCAGCAACATGAGCGGCAAGGCCCCCCCCCACCTCTATCATTACCAAAAAGATCTTGCATTCAAGCCATCCGCCAAGCGGGAGGACATTGTCATTTTGAGCTATGTCCTCCCTGCCGAGATCAATCTTGGCTACCAGCAGCTTTCGCAGCTGGTTGTCGATTCGGTTAACGGAGCCAAAATCACATCCATGAAACATTTCGCTGAGATGGTCAATAGTGCTGGCGACGACGAAACCCTTAAAATCTCGTTTGAGATGGATACACCTGTCCTAATCATTCCAAAAGAACAGTTAAAGGCCGCAGACACACAAATAGCCCAATTGTACGGAATAACAAAAATGATGCATCTCGATAAATAGCAATACCAATTGAATTGATCCAAGCAGGGGTGTTTCACATGAAACACCCCTACTTTTTCTCACCCCCCCCCCTGCCGCATCTCGCAACCGTTTGCACCAAAGAGAGCCACGAATACACTTGAGACGGCTGAACCGCAGATGACGCGGATTAACGCAGATTTTTTTAGACAGGATTAACAAGATTAACGGGATTTACAAAATAGTTGATCGCCCTCACCTTTCTTCATAAAAGGTTGTGGGGGAAAGCGAACAATGGGAACTTTTTTATAAATCCCGCGATCCTGTCTATGAATCTGTGAAATCGGCGTAATCTGTGGTTTCTTTTTTGGTTGCGACCCGACCGCACTAAGATAATTCGTGGTTTTCACGCCGTAAACGGTTAAAATGTTTCACATGAAACAGTATTTTCAAATTAGTTCTTGTTTTTTTTGATTATTTTTGTACAAGAGATTCGATAAAAGAAAGGAAGCTGTTTAACTCATTGTATGGAGGCAAAAATGTCGGAAACAAAAAAAGTCAAAAAACCTCATCTCGGACGCGGCCTGGAAGCACTGCTTGGGCCTATGACGAAACAAATCCACAATGGCGATAAAGCCGAGGCAACTTCTAAGTTTCCGCCGGACCCGCAGCTTCGACTTGCCCAAAACGAGCTTTCAATCGACCGGATTGAAGCGAATCCATACCAGCCAAGGACGGCCTGGGACGACCAGCAGCTTGCCGATCTGGCGCAATCCATTAAGGAAAATGGAATCATTCAGCCGATCATCGTTCGTAAGAACACAGACGGCTATGAGATCATAGCAGGGGAGCGGCGCTATCGAGCGGCCTGTATGGCGGGGCTGGACAAAGTGCCGGTTCTGGAGCGCAAGGCGACCGATGATGAGATGCTTGAATTGGCACTCGTCGAGAATATCCACCGTACAGATTTGAACCCGATCGAGCGGGCCAGGGCCTATAAGCGGTTCATTGAGACCTTTAATTTGAGCCAGACAGAGGCCGCAAAACGGCTTGGCGAGGATCGGACAGTTATCGTTAACCACTTGAGAATACTGAACTTACCAACAGATATTAAGGATATGTTATCGGACCAAGCGATTAGTATGGGACACGCAAGGGCGATCCTTGCCTTGCCGAGCGACGACCTTAGAAGGAAGCTGGCCAACCGTGCAATGGCAGGGCGGTTGAGTGTGCGAGAGGTCGAGCGGCTGGTCAGAAAGCACCTCGAAGGCAAGTCGGAAAAGCCGGCTTCTGTCAAGGAAAAGGATGTCCATATTGTCGATTTAGAGCGCCGCCTGCAAACGCTGCTCGGCACCAGAGTCAACATTAAGCCCAACAAGCGAAACCATCGCGGCCGGATTATCATTGATTACCATTCAATCGATGAGTTTGACCGACTAACAGAGCAAATGGGGCTTGCTGTTGAAGAGTAACTGCCGTTTATTAGAGGATGTTGGCGCAATTCTCTTTTTCTGTTAAACCTGAACTTTGGATAAGATGGGGTTTTTTGGCTCGGCCACATAATAACGGGACAGAAGCGACCCGTTATACTCAAATAATAGGAAATAATAATGCTGTTT
>QNBU01000066.1 GCA_003644215.1 Planctomycetota bacterium | reverse complement strand
ACTCAAAACACCCGATAACCAAAAAGTGTGTTTTTGTTTTGAAAATTAGGATTTTGGACATTCGATATTGTTTAGCATTTAGATTTTAGTGCTTAGAATTTTAGCGCGTTTTCGTAATAAATCGCGCTGTCGTATTAAGCATTAGCTTTTTCTTTAATTGATAGCAAATCTTTCATTACATCATAAAGTGGGCTGCCGTATCCAACCGTTCCGAACGCATCGTGAAGCTGCTTGTATAATTTATAAAGCTGCTGATAAACTTTCTGATTTTCGGCAATCGGCTTATAGGTAATTTCCCTAACGCCTGTCATTGCATCTTGAGCATCGGCGAAATTATTATAACCGCCTTTTGCTTTGCCCGCAACTACTGCTGCCGCGATAGCGGAGCCGAGAGCGCAGGTCTGCGATGAACGAGAGACTTTCATTTCCTTGCCCGTAATATCGGCGTAAATCTGCATCAACATCGGGTTCTTTTCGGCAATGCCGCCACAGTTGATTACCTCTTTGATTTTAATGCCATATTCCTCAAAACGATTAATAATGGTTAACGCTCCAAAAGCGGTTGCCTCTATCAACGCCCTGTAAATTTCTTCCGGCCTTGTGTGTAATGTCTGGCCTAAAAGCAAACCTGTTAACCGCTGGTCAACAAGAACCGTTCGATTGCCGTTGTTCCAGTCTAAAGCTAATAATCCCGACTGGCCAGGCCTTAATTTTTCCGCTTTTTCGGTCAAAGCGATATGGTCGCCAGTTTCTTTTCCACCTGTCTGGATATAGTTCACAAACCAGTTAAATATATCGCCCACCGCTGATTGTCCCGCCTCAAGGCCGAAATAGCCCGGCAATACGGAGCCATCAACAATTCCGCATATACCCGGAACATCAGCTAATTTTGTTTTATTCGGAGCAGCCACCATATCGCAGGTGCTTGTACCGATGATTTTCACAAGCGCACCCTCTTTGATGCCGCTGCCAACCGCACCAAGATGGGCATCAAATGCACCCATAGCAACCGGAACACCCTCTTTCAGGCCAAGTTTATCCGCCCACTCTTTTGTCAAATTGCCTGCTACGGTGTCGATTGCGTAAGTCTCATCGCCTAAAGCATCACGAAGCTTTCCGAGTTTAGGAGCGAGTTTGGCAAGGAATGCTTTATCGGGATAACCGCCCCAGCTATCGTTGAACATCGCTTTGTGTCCGGCGGCGCATCGGCAGCGTTTAATTTCTTTGGGATTTGTCGTGCCGGTAAGTAGAGCCGTCATATAATCGGCATGTTCGACCCATGTGAAAGCTGCATCGAAAACTTTCTCATCAACCCGCAGACAATGCAGGATTTTGCTAAAGAACCATTCCGATGAATATGTTCCGCCGCACTTGGCCAGATATTCAGGATGTTCTTTTTCTGCTAGCTCTGTTATTTCAGCAGCTTCGCCATAACCGGTATGGTCTTTCCACAGCCAGGCCATCGCGTTGGGATTATCTTTGAATTCATCAAGCAAACCCAAAGGCGTACCATCTTTATCAATAGGCAACGGCGTTGAGCCGGTCGTATCGACACCTATACCGACAATCTCATCAGGCAAAATCTTAGCCTCTTCGATTGCATCTTTAATGGTTACCTCAAGGCCTTCAATGTAATCGGTAGGATTCTGCCTTGCGACATTATGGTCATTAGCGTCAAGAATGATACCGGCATTACCGGTTGGATAATTAAAGACAGCAGTGCCTACTTCATTTCCATTTGATGTGTCAACGATAACGCATCTTACCGAATTTGAGCCATAATCCAAACCAATTGTGTAAGTCATAATTTTCAAGCTCCTGAAAGTCTCTTTTATCTCAGTTCTTATCCAATGACAGGAATACTTCCTTGCCGGCGGCGGACATCTGAGCGGTCCAACCAGCCCCAATGGACAAGTATATCAGATTAGACATAGACTGCAATATCTCATTACGGCCAACTACACCCCCTGCAAAAAAACAGATGAGACAGATGCATCTTATTTCAAATCCCCGAAGAACTGATTTGCTAATCCTGAAACTGCATCGTTACCTCATCCACAATGCACTGAACAGCCGTGTCGAGGGGGCCTTTGAGGTTGACGCCGGAGGCGAGTGTGTGGCCTCCACCGCCGTATTTTTGGGCGATTTTACGGACATCGACTTTGCCTTTGCTTCGCAGGGAGCAGCGAAAACCGCCGTCGGCCAGTTCGGTAAACAGTGCCGCAACCTCGACGGACTCGATCCGCTGGCACTCATCGATCAGGTTTTCGGTGTCGGGGCCGGAGGCGCCGGTTTCGTCAAAATCTTTCCGCAGGATGTATTGCGTGGCAATACGAGCATCGGCATGAAGTTGCAAATGATCCAGCATCCGCGTCATCAAGTACAGCCGGGACGGCGTGAACGATTGATAGAGCAGCCGATAAATCACATTCGGCCTTGCCCCCGCGTCGATCAGCGCGGCGGCGGTATGAAAAATACGGCTGTCGGTATTGCCGAACTTGAACCAGCCGGTGTCGGTGGACAATGCGATAAAGATGGATTCGGCAATGTGTTCGGTACTATCCCAGCCGGCGAACTTAATCAGGTCAAAGACAATCTCCCCCGCCGCCGCGGCTTCGGCGTCAAGCAGTTTAACATGCCCAAGATCATCACCGGTAATGTGGTGATCGATCACAAGAACCTTCTTGCCGCAGTCGCCCAGCCAGTCAGAAAATCCAGGCAACTGGACACTGCTGTCGGTATCGACAATGATGACAAGATCAACATCACGATAAACCTCTGAAAGCTGTTCGGGCTTAACATCGTCATTGAGAATGGCCGGTTTTTCGTCAAACAGCGACTCGTACCACGCCGCCAGTGGCGACATAAACAGAGATCGGGTTTTCTTGCCGAGTTGCTGTGTCACCTCCATCAGCGCACGCACACATCCACAGGCATCACCATCCGGACGGATGTGCGTAGTCAAAAGAACGCTCTTTGAATCGTTAATCAAATCAACCGCATCTTGAAATGTCATGTTGTCAGGCATGGCCGTTTTAATCCTTTGCTTCTTGAGTTGCTTTATTGACTAAGTCTAATACGGAAAGTTTCGACGCCCAATCCAGCAGATAGCTCATATCCAATTTATCCTGTCGGTTTTTCAGAACACCTAAAATGTCATTCCATTGTTTTTGGGAAGTAGCCCCGCCGTCCATATACCATTGAAGCTTTAACAGGATAATATCTTCAGGCGAAACAAGGTCATACATTCTATCTGAACCCTCTTCAAAAGCGACTTTTTCGCGTCGTAATAAAACCTGCCTTTTGAAAGGATCGTCCGAAACAACAAAAACATCTATCTTAAAAGCAGAGTCGAGATAAATCACATTAAAGCTCGATGCGTTCTGATGTGCCTGCTGAACGGCCTGCCGGCTGACATAAAAACCGCCTTCTACAGCTTGGCAAAATTTGGCTATCTGACCGTCAAACGACGCGACCGATACATCCGCATCCTGTGTAAATCGAACCTGACCATAGATTGAACTGGCGACAGAACCCCCAATTGCATAAGGGATTTTTAGCTTATCAAGAATATCGACAAATGCTTCAATTGCCGGGTCAAATATGTTATTCATCTTGAGTCCCCATAGGCCTGTTGGTAGAGTTCTTCGCCGAGGTGCTGTTTGGCCCAGAGGTGCCAAATTTGATTCTCATCGGCCTGCGGATGAAGTTGTCGAAGCCCTGCCATAGCCAACTGCTGGCCCATTCGCATCGCATCAAACAGCAATTTCGCCTTTTTCGCGGTGGGCATATCACGATAAAGCTGTGTTACCAACTCATCGCTTTGCTTGGATGTATCACGGGAAACCACAAAAATATCCTCAACTTGATAGTCTGATCAACCTCTATTAAACGGGATTTGGGGGTGGAATTCAATACGAAATTCGGAAATAGTGGTATTGCGGATTGATGGGTTGGTCGGTTGTGTTGATTTCGCGAAGATAGCCGCCGAAAGTAGCTTTGAGGTCGTCAAGACAGGCCTGGATATTGGATGCCGTGCCCTGCAAGAGAGCTTCGACCGTGCCGTCGGGACAATTCCTGACATAGCCGGTCAGGTCATAGCGGCTCGCCGCACGGTGGGTGGTATAGCGAAAGCCCACACCCTGGACCCGGCCTTTGAAGAAGATTTGTTTGGCAATTTGACTCATCGCTTCTTCCACGGCCAAGATGGCCATGCCACCCTTCATCTATAGCAAATCCGCGGTTTTTTTCTCAGCGTTATCGTGCGATCGCAATCGGGCGGCTTGCGCCGCCGCGTTTTTGTTATTGGAGATGGGTCAGGATGTCTTCGGGGATGTCGAAGTTGGCATAGACTTCCTGCACATCGTCGTGATCCTCGAAATCCTCGAGTAAATTCAGGAGTTTACGAGCGGTGTCCGCATCTGCGACTGGAATCGTGCTGTCGGGTATCCTCGAAAGGTCGGAAGTTTCCAGCGGAATTTGCTTTTCCTCCAGCACTGCTTTTAAGCCATCGTAGGCCTCCGGTTCGCAGGTAATCTCATAGACTTCGTCGATATTCTCGAAATCATCCGCTCCGGCGGTTAGCGCGATATCCATGAGTAATTCTTCGTCGGCCGCATCGGTCTTGACCGTTATCAGGCCCTTCTTTTTGAACATATAACTGACGCATCCGCTGGCGCCCATCGAGCCGCCGCGTTTTTCAAATATCTTTTTGATCTCCGGTGCGGTGCGGTTGCGGTTATCGGTTAGGCCCTCGACCATAATCGCCACGCCGCCGGGAGCGTAGCCCTCGTACAGCACATCAACATACTCAACGGCACCCAGTTCGCCGGTTCCTTTTTTGATGGCCTTTTCAATGGTATCTTTTGGCATATTGGCGGCTTTGGCCTTGTCGATTGCATAGCGCAACGCCAAGTTCTGCCCGGGATCCCCGCCACCGTCCTTGGCGGCGACGATAATCATCCGCGCGATCTTGCTCCATACTTTACCGCGTTTTGCATCGTTGGCGGCTTTTTTGTGTTTAATGCCAGCCCAATGGGAATGTCCAGCCATGTCCAGTTACCCTTTTTAACTCTCTATCTTCTTAATGAATGACATTGTTCAGCGAATAAGTAAAGATGCCCGATGCACCGGCTCGTTTGAGCGCCGGAATCAACTCGCGGCCGTCTTTTTCCGAAATGATGATCTCTATCGCAACATACTGATCATCGGCCAGTGGAGCCACAGTCGGGCTTTTTTCTGCTGGCAGCAATTCCAGAATCGCATCTAAATTATCTTTCTGAACATTCATCTTTAGTCCTGCCAGCGTCTTGGCGTCAATGGCGGCGTTTAGAAGAATTGCGATGCTTTCGATCTTCTGCTTCTTAAAATCATCGGCCCATGCGTCATTGTTTGCAATAAATCGCGTCGTCGAAGTCATCAGCGTGTCGATAATTTTTAAGTTGTTGGCCTTAATCGAAGAGCCAGTCTCGGTCAGTTCCACAATACCGCTGACTAGGCGGGCCTTGACCTCCGTCGCACCCCAACTGAATTCAATTTTTACATTGATGCCCTTATCGGCGAAATACTTCTTCGTTGCGCCAACCAATTCTGTCGCGATGATCCCGCCTTCAAGATCCTCGGGTTTATTAATATCAGATTCATTTGGTACGGCAAGAACCCACTTTGTAGGTCTGCTCGTGGCCTTGCTGTAAAGAAGTTCACAGACCTCGTGGACATCCGAGCCATTTTCCTGAACCCAGTCATAACCGGTAAAGCCCGCATCCAACACGCCGTCTTCGACATAGCGGCTCATTTCCTGGGCACGCAGCATAATTAACTGTATCTGCGGGTCATCGATACGGGGGAAATAACTGCGTTCATAACCGGATATATTAAAACCGGCCCGTTCAAACAGAGCAAAGGTCGCTTTCTGCAAACTTCCCTTTGGAACGCCTAATTTGAGTACTTTATCAGACAAAACTCTCACCTTTCCACACAAACGACAAATGTTTATTACAATCTTATTTTCCGGCTGTTTTCTTCTTGGCGCTTAATTTCTTTTTAGCGACTGTCTTCTTCACAGCGGTCTTCTTCCTGACAACCGTCTTTTTCTTAGTCGTCTTCTTCTTTTTTACGCTTGTTTTCTTTTTAGCCGCCGTTTTTTTCCTGGCGATCGCTTTCTTTGTTTTAGAAGCCGCTTGGGCTTGCTCGGCCTCGTTCCGCAGTAACAGATAAAAATCATACGCATCGGCGGCGCCAATCTGTCGCTCCAGAAAACCGGTAATTTCCGCATCGGTCGCCTTAGGATGCACCAACTCACCGGCCATGAGATAGTCAATCATTTTCGCATTGAGCGGAATCGCATGGCCGCCCAGCGCTGTCAGAAAACAATAGCTTACCGCAAAAGGGGTTATCCCTTCAATCTCGGATAGTTCCTTATGCGCCTGTCGTTTTCCATCCTGGGTCAATCCCTCCAATGTCATCCCGTTTGTTTTCGTAAAAACAGCATTCAATGTCCGCGTAATGGACGCGGCACTTTTTTCACATTCTGCGGACGAATCCCTGAAAACATCCAGTATCTCCTCCCTGCGAGAAACACGCAGGTCATTGATGT
>QNBU01000065.1 GCA_003644215.1 Planctomycetota bacterium | reverse complement strand
GCCCTGTTCGCCCAGTTACCTGCATTGATCCAGCGAAACATCGTATTGTCTTTGTGCGGCCAGAATATCTGGATGTCATAATGATAGAAACTGTCGATGAAAACATGCAGCCACGCCCCCAGCAGGCCCGCCAATATCATCGACAACAGGGTCGTCTTTGACGGCAAACCAATCAGGGACATGAATTTCTCACAAATCCAGCGGAATGGCTTGATATAATAGACAAGAAGGCCAAAAATCGCCCCCGCCAGCCCGCCGATGAGCAATGTGTGGAAATGCCAAACCTGATGCACAGGCCAGCCAGGTTGAATGAACTTATCGGCAATGACCTCGGTGTCAATCAGGATATTGCCCGCGATAAACACCGGCACATCGACCCACCGGCGAAACAGCAACCCCACAAACCCACTCGGTCCAAAATGATACGGCGTAAACGGCATAGCTACTCATTTTCTTCTTATTCGTTCGTTTGGAGTAACGCCAACCCAACCGCAATCAATAATTCAACATTACTAACAACAAGTTGGCTTCCCACTATAATTCAGACCCATGCAACATGTTCGGGCAAAAAGCAAAATCGACACAATAGTAACAGATTTAGGACGAAAATCACGAGACAAGCCAAAAATATGTTTTTAGCACAAGACTTATTAACACGATACCACAAAACCTCATTTCCAAACTTTTGGCGCAGGCGTCTTGCTTATCCCTTTTGAAATAAAACCTCCTATTGAGATGTCAGCCGTTGGATATGCATCCTGAATCCTGAGTGTACTTGCTCGGAAAGCTGTTTATTTTCGGCCGCGGTTTCATAAACCTTGATCGCCGCAGAGCGATCCCCCATTTGCTCATAGACTCCGGCCAGTAGCATATAAATATCAACCTCGGTCGTATGACGATCGACAAAAGGTTGCAAGAGGGCAACCACTTTGTCGCTCTGTTCCGCACGATGTAGGTAGAACGCCAATGTGTAGGCATAACGGGCGTTTTTCGGTTGCAATTGAACGGCTTTGCGCCCCCAAACAATCGATTCCTGCGGTTTTGTTTCGGCTAAAAGAATACATAGATTATAAGTGGCCACAGCGGACCGAGAATCTATCTTAAAGGTGGTTCGGAACTCACGGGCTGCTTTATCGCGTTGACCCATCTCGCCGTAAAGCATGGCCAGATTCAGATGAGCCGCGATACTGTTCGGATCAATAGCAATCGCCTGTTTGAGTCGTTCGGCCGCAGTGTCGTTGTCCCCAAGAAGATTGTACGCAAACGAAGCGTTTACATAGGGCAAAATCAGATCCTTTTGCAGCTTGATTGCTGTCTCATAAGACCCTATCGCCTGTTTAAGCTTACCCCCGTCTCTGTAGAAGTTGCCGAGGTTATAATGGGACATCGCATCGTCCGGACGAGAGGCCATCGAGGCGACATATTCCTGCGACGCATTTTTGACGGCGTTTCTGTGGTCGGCTGGAATCATCCTTTCCGGCACAGACGGCAGCGACGGTACGGCACGGATCCGAACCAGTCGGTAGGCATCTTCGGTCGCCTTTGCCAACGCCGGGATGGTTTTCTCATCGAGACGGTATCCCAGCACATTGGCGGCACTACTGCGAACGAGGGGCGAGGGGTCGTTTTTGAGAAGTTCGGTCAGCACCACGGCGATGCGCGGATCGTCATTGTTAATCAGTAAGCGAATCAGCGAATTAGCGAAAATCTCGTATTTGTCTTTCTGCTGCAAATAGGCCAGCATCTCGGACAGATTCTTCCAGTCGCCTTTGCGTGCCTGGTCGATCAGGGCGGCTGTTTCCAGCGTTGGCTTTTGGTAGTCCTTTTTATGCCACTGGCGAACATGACCATCGGCCCACTTGGCGTCTTTGTCTTTATGGCAGAGATTGCAGGCATTGGGTGATTGGAACTGAATCGTTGCCGACGGCATTGGCGGCCGCATTGAATGGTCGCTGCGATTCATCCGGGCAAAATCCGTCATCGGCATATGGCACTGGATACACTGCACGACGCTCTTTTCATGGTGTGTGTGGGCCTGGAAGTTTTTATCCTTTGCCGGATGGCAGGATATGCAGGCATCATTGGGCTTGTCCTTGAATCGGAATCGTCCACTGGAAGTATGGCAAGACACACAATCCAACTTGCCGGATTGGGTACAGGGACTCATCCGCCAGGAGGTAAAAGTATAGTTTTCGCCCAGATCACGACCATCGGGATAGAAATCCGGATTTTCCAGCGTGACCAAATCGCAGTGCTGAAAGAAGTCATCCCCCGGAATAAACTCGTTGGTGATCGGCATTCCCTTGGCATGACAGGTCGAACAAGCCGAATCGACCTGATGGCCGGTAAAGCCACGGCTCTGGGTGATCGTTTTGAGCTTCATATCTTTCGGGACATTCCCCTCGCCGGCTTGGCGGCAAACTCGAACATGCTCATCGGCAGGACCGTGGCAGGTTTCGCAATTGATGCCCGGCTCTTTCCATTGCGTATTGTAGGTGTCGGTCTTGGGGTCATAATTCTTAACAAGTTGGCTAACATGACAGGCATAACAGGAAGTGTTAAATGTGTATTCCCGGTCGGTCCAGTGAACCGCCTCATCCGTTCTGTCTGGGAAGTGCCGAACACCGCTGGCGGCGGTATCGAACCACTGCTGCTTATTGACATCATAAGCCACGGGCAAGGTCTGCAAGTGTCCTTTTTCAAGAGGCGTCAGAAAATAGTACACATTTTTGCCGCCAAGGATATGCAGAATGGGATACTTTTTCTGTTTCTGTGATTCGGACTCGATAACAAAACCGGGTCCCTCATCAATCACCGCCCGGTAACGGATCTTTCCGATAACAATCTCATCCAATTGCGGCTTGAGATTTTTTTCGGCAAAGGATTCTGTATAGGGCTGCATTGCCAAACCATGATGCGAAGAACCCCACAATTGGTAGAATTTTTCGTGGCAACTGCGGCATTGGGAGGACCCCAAATAGCCGGAGTCGGAGCGGTCCTCTGGTTCGGCCAGAGAGTCGGAAAGGTTGGCACAAAAAAAGATCGCTGCAAACGCTATGAAAAGAGCGCAAGAAAGACCCCACTTTCGATGACCCTTTAACCCTGATCGACAATTTAATAATTTCATGAGATTTCCATTTTTCTTTAGCGACTTTTTCATTGCAAGATGGCTAACGATACACTCGCACCGGATCGTGTTTACATTATACCATTTTAAGTTGATTTCGCAACGGTTTATGGGTAGTATTATCGCAAAATACAAACACGACAGATTTTCTGCACAGGTCAATAAGGGGTTTTTCTCGCCAGTTTTGTGTGATAAAAGAAAACATGCGGTGCTTGATTTTGTTCCATTTGTATAATATTAAGAACCTGTCTGCGGTTGTCAACAAAAACCATGGCACTGATTCTGCCTCGAATTCGTTTTGCCCCATCTGTCCTTACTCTTTCCCGCTCGTGTTGAATATATGCGTTAGCTATAACTGGCGGGCTTTGAGGGAAATTGTTCTTGCTTTGTGTTTTCTTCGGGGTTACAATCTCGGCAGATTTGTCATAGTTTTCAATGATCCGGCGAGGGTACATTAGTTGAGAATCTTCTGCCTTTTGATTTGCCATCCGGGTTACGAAAAGAAGCATAATAATATCCCGTATCCGGTTCAGTTTTATTGAGAGTTTTGGGACGCGTTTTTTCTGTCTTTTTAATTCGTCCATAACTAAGGTACACATGACAGTTTGGCAACCGGCAGCATTCAAACGCGGCAAAACTGTATAACGAGTTATAAATAAAGTAGTTGCGGGCGTAGCTTAATGGTAAAGCCCCAGCCTTCCAAGCTGGTCATGTCGGTTCGATTCCGATCGCCCGCTGTCAACTGTAACTCCAGCCTGCAAACTGGATTACAGTTACAGCAACAACGGATGCTTTGGGTCAGTTATTAGTCTGCACCCAAATTCTGACCCAAATGAAAGCGAGGTGTCCATGGCATTAACCCGAATGACAGCTTGCCCCTTGAGAGGAGTTTTTCTGGTATGAGATCGCAGATACTGACCGGGATTGGCCAAATGGAACTGTGCGAAGCTTCCTCGCCCCAAATTATCCGCTTCAACGATGTCTTGTTGAAGATCGAATATGTGGGTGTTTGCGGCTCGGATGTACACTATTACGAAACCGGTTGTATTGGCAGTCAGGTTGTCCGGTATCCTTTTAGAGTGGGTCATGAATGTTCGGCAACCGTTGAAGATTTTGGTTCGGCGGTAACACAACTCGAAAAGGGCGAACCGGTCGTTGTTGAGCCGGCGGTTTCCTGTTGGCACTGCGATCAGTGCAGGGCGGACAGGCCTCACACCTGTCGAAAATTAAAATTTCTCGGCTGTCCCGGTCAGATCGAGGGCTGCTTGAGCGAGTATTTGGTGATGCCCTCTGAATGTTGCTTTCCAACAAAAGACAGGATAACACTCCGGCAGGGCGTTTTGTGTGAGCCGCTTGCCATTGGCATCTACGCGGTCCAACAGTCAAAATTAGCGAAGGGTCAGGCCGCGGCGATTTTCGGCGCAGGTCCTATCGGACTTAGTTGTTTGGTAGCGGCCCAGGCACAAAATGTGTCGAAGCTCTATGTGACCGAAAAGATTGTTGAGCGGATTGGTATTGCTATGGGTGCTGGTGCTGTATGGGTCGGCAATCCCGACAATCAGGATGTGGTTGAAGACATTCTCTCGCTCGAGCCGGAAGGGATTGATGTGGCCTGTGAGTGTGCCGGACAGCAGGAAACGGTTGATCAGGCGATCGAAGTTCTCAAACCGGGCGGAACGCTGATGCTGATCGGGATTCCGAGAGAAGAGCGGGTTAGTTTTAGCCCGGATCTGATTCGTCGAAAGGAAATATCAATCATTAATGTCCGTCGGCAGAATCATTGTACCCAGCGGGCGATTGATTTGATGGGGAAGGGAAAAGTGAATATGGACTTTATGATGACGCATCATTACAATTTAGACCAATCAAAAGAGGCGTTTGATCTTGTCGCCGGCCACAAAGACGGGGTTGTCAAGGCGCTCATAAAGGTACAACGATGAAAGCATGTATTGTCAGCATCGGCAACGAATTGTTGAGTGGCCAGACAGTTGATACAAATGCCGCCTGGCTTTCGGGGAAATTATTTGAGCTGGGGATTGCCACCACAGGCAGTTGGGTGGTCCCGGACGAGCAACCCCGCATTCTCGCCGCGATTCGTCAGGCATCACAGGAGGGCGATCTCATTCTTGTAACAGGAGGGTTGGGACCGACCGACGACGATCTCTCGCGGCAGGCGGTTGCGGTCTATTGGGGTGTTCCTTTGGAGTTTCAACCAGAATTATTGGTTCAAATCAGCGATTTTTTTGAAAAACGCGGTAAAAAAATGGCCTCCAATAATCGTTCTCAGGCCTATATCCCCGCCGGTTCAGCAGTTTTGGATAATCCGGTAGGGACGGCTCCGGGGTTTTGGGCCTGCAAAGACAACATCTTTCTGGCGGCTATGCCCGGAGTCCCCGCTGAAATGAAACGAATGTTTACCGATCAGGTGATCCCACGAATTACCCGTCTCACTGAAGGGCCTACCGTTGTTTCCGGGAAACTGCGGTGTTTTGGTGCGGGCGAATCTGATATCGCACAGAAATTGGGGGATTTGATGAAACGGGGGCGAAATCCGCTGATTAACTGCACCTGTGGATCCGGCGAGATATTGTTGCATATCATTGCGGCAGCGGAAGATAAAAAAACGGCTCAGGCAATGATCCAAAAGGACAAGGCCTTACTACGCGAATGCTTAGGTGGTTGGGCTTATGGAGAAGATGACCAAACACTTGCCGCTGTTGTGGGCCGATTGCTGAAAACCCGACACAAGACGATTGCTCTGGCTGAGTCTTGTACGGGAGGTTTATTGTCTCAAATGCTGACCGATGTTCCGGGAGCCAGTGATTATGTCAGGGCCGGATGGGTAACTTACAGTAACGAGGCAAAAACAAGTCAACTGGGTGTTCCGGAGGCGGTTATTACGGATTTTGGAGCAGTCAGTGAACCGGTGGCCCGCATAATGGCGCAGCAGGCAGCCCAAAAATGTGACGCCGATGTTGCGGTGGCAATAACGGGAATCGCCGGCCCCAGCGGCGGGACGGATGAAAAGCCAGTCGGATTAGTGTATATCGCTGTAGCAATTGATGGCGATTGTGAGGTTAAAGAATACCGATTTCCACCAGCAAACCGCCATTGGATACGGTTACGGTCGGCCCTGACGGCACTAAATCTCGTCCGTTTGCGATTGGCAGTTTGACGAATTGAGGTTTTTTTGGTATAATATGTGGTTCGTATATTCAGGCATTATTATATTTTTTGATCGAGAAGTGAGAGCGGATGTCAAAATCGAAAAGACGATTAGGCGAAATCCTTTACAAGAAAGGATATGTCGGCAAAGAAAAGCTTATTGCGGCGATTAAAAAGGGCAAGAAGGTCAAAAAACGCTTGGGTGAAGTACTTATCGCCGATGGGCTGGCTACTGAAGATCAGGTTTTTGAGGCGCTGGCCAAGCAGTTTGGTTTTGAATTTATCGATTTGGACAAGGTTGATATTTCCGCTGAAGCCGCCAAGT
>QNBU01000064.1 GCA_003644215.1 Planctomycetota bacterium | reverse complement strand
TTTGACATCCTTCCGCTGGAACCCGTCCTGACCGAAGCTGTCGAGCTATCGGGGGGCAGGGCCAAAGAGAAACACATCGAGATCACGCTGGACTGCGACGAAGACCTCCGCGCTCAAATCAACCCCGCCCTGCTGGAACAGGCCGTTACCAATCTCGTCAACAATGCCGTCGAATACAGCCGGGCCGAAAGCACCGTCGCCGTCAGGGCCTGCCGGGATGAGAATGAAATCAGAATCGAAGTTCGCGATTCCGGCTGCGGCATCAGCGAAAAACACCAGAAACGGATTTTTGAACGGTTCTATGTCGCCGATAAAAGCAGAAGCCGAAAAGCCGGCGGCACCGGACTGGGGCTGGCCATCGTCAAACACATCACCCAAGTCCATAACGGACGCATCAGCGTCAACAGCCAACCCGGCCGCGGAAGCTGCTTTACCATCACCCTGCCCGTCGTACCGTAAGAGTTCAAGCTTTAGCTTGTTTTTCTGTACACTAAAGTGTGAACTCTTACAAAAAAAACGGCGGCACCGTCCTTTGCGAACCGTGCCGCCCTGCTACAAATTTCACACCATTGCGATCTGTCGCGAATTACTCCGCCGCTTTCTCAGCGTCCTTGACGGCTTCTTCAACAGCCGGAGCTGCTTCTTCAGCGGCCTTGTCAGCATCCTTCTCGGCCTGCTTAACCACATCGCCAACCGTCGGCTCTTTTTTGCTGCAACCGCTCACACTCAACCCAACAACCGCCACCAATACCAGTAACATTCGTAACAACATAGCACAACTCCCTAAATTAAATTCCCATCAATCCATTAAAAAGCGGCACCCTTATTCGGCCGCAATATCCGCTTCGATTTGTTTTTCCATTTTGTCCAGTTCGCTGTCCAGATTTTCGGCGGTAACTTTCACCTCAGCCGGTTCGGACTTCTTCTCGCAACCGCCCATCGTCATCGCCGCCGCCGCGACCAATACCCATAAAATTCGCACTACCATAATCATTCTCCTATTGTAGGGTGGGCCATGCCCACGCGGTCTCTATTCTTCGTCGCCATCCGCTTGGTCATCGTTTTCGTCGTCCGCATCGCCGGCATCTTTACTGCCGCGTTCGGTCATCTTCTTGCTCTTTCTGTCAAATCGACCCTGTTCTTTATCGATGAGCTTTTGGATTCGTGCCGCGGCCTTGTCGTCGCCTTTATCGGCGGCCACTTTCAGCATCTCGGCCAGCCGCGCCTTGCGGGTTTCGTGCTTGGCCGCTTCATGCTCAATCTGCTTAGCCAGCGCCGCCTGCTTTTGGGTCTTGCCCTTTCCTTTACCCGCCTTGGATTTGCCCTTACCCTTGCCGTTTTCATCGTCGGCGTCGTCGGCTTGTTCGGCAACTTTCCCTTTTCCCTTGGCGGCTTTCTGCTTGCCTGCTTTTGCCTTTTCTTCAACGGCATCCGCTTCTTTGGCGGCCTTGCCCTCGGCTTTTTTGACCTTTTCGTTCGCCGCTTTGCCCTGTTTTTGCCCCTTGCGTTTCTGGGCCTTTACTTCGTCTCCCGCGGCCTCGGCTTGCTGCTTTTTCTGTTGTTTGCGTTCCTGAACCTGCCTGGCTTCTTTGTTACCCTTGCCGCCGCCTTGGCCTTTACCGCCCTTGGCCAGCACAGCCGACGATCCCAGCACAAACAGTACGACAACCGCCCATAGAGTTGTAATTCGCCTCATAATAAGACCTCCCGGCATTGATTAGATTTCCATTTCAAATTACACAAAAACTTCCCTGTCATAGCTCAAATTGGAATTATATCGGGCTTTGGGGCCAATTGGAAACAAAAACCTCAAAAAAAACTCATATTCTCCTGTAATGGAACACAGGCATCCTGCCTGTGCTGGGGTTCAGTGGTTCTGTACGGTATAAATAAGCCGTTGGCCGTCACTGTTCCCCCGCGCAGGCTGGAAGCCCGCGTTCCCCTAAAACAGATCACTCCATTTTCAATTGCGTTACAATCTGCCGTGTTGGAGGTGATTGTTTTTGATGGGCGTCTTTGAACCGGTCGGCTTGTTCGGGCCAGAGCTGTTTGAACAACTCATTACCGGCGACAATCTCCTTGATCGCTTTTGACTTTTCCCGCGTGTGCTTCAAGTACCCGGCAATACGAATGCCATAGACCCCGCCGACCAAGCCGGCCAGCGCGATCCCCAGCTCCATCGCCCCATCGGCCAACACCCACACATCCGGTTTCCGCATCGCATCCTGCCTGGCTTGAGACGCAACCCGGGTGGCACGGCCATCTTGGCCGTGATCCACGGGCTCCAAGCCCGTGCCACTTTGGCCCGGGGTGGCACCTTCAAGCGAAGCTTGTGGGTGCTTTGGCAATCCATAATCGGCCACAAACGCCTCCGTCTGCGAATGCGCCAACTCCGTCAATCCGCATAACCCCGGCGAAGCATTTTCATCAACCGCCGTTTGGGCCGCCGCCGCACACACCCGCCAATGCAGCCACGCATTGGCCTTCTGTGCCTCCGTCGCCGCATACCGAAACCCATCACACCCACACAAACACAACATCAACAAACTGATAACTGACAACTGTTTCATAACTTGTTCCTCTCTAAAAAACATTAAAATAAATTGTCGCGTGTAAAAAAAGCCGCCGCAGGCGGTGATATATTGTAGCCACGGGTGTAAACCCGTGGACACAGAACACACACCCTACAAGAGCCCTCGCAGAGGGCGGCATAGCACCCCGTTCAAAATGTCGCCCCCTGCGGGGACTCAATGGAAATTGAGACATCCCTTCCCCCACCCTCACGGGTGGGGCTACAACATTCCGCCCTCCGGGCTTTTATCCTGTTAATCCTGTTCATCCCGTCTAAAGATAATCCGCGTCAATCCGCGCAAATCCGTGGTTTCATTTGGGGCGTAGGAATACGCTGGCGTTACTCATTACTCCATCGGGCTCACTTGCGCCGCCGCGTTTTTGTTCGATTGTTCGCAGGCGGTATTCGTGGGCGATTGTTTTTTCCTGTATGATTTCGAGCTTGTCGCAAAATTTTTCCTGTGCGGTCAATAGCTGCTTGACATCGTGGCTGACAAGGTCGAGCTGTCTTTGCAGGTTTACCCAGCTTCCCATAATCAGCCCCGCCAGCGTGATTAACTGCACCAAAACCGACACACTGACCCGCCGCTCCAGCCGCCACTGATTCGTCCGTCCCATAATAACTCCTTCCTGGATTGATTATTGATAACTGATTATTGACTAATTTGTTTTGACATCGATGGTCGGCGTCCTATAATAGAAATGAATTCATAAGGCAAAGGAACTTCGACTATGGGCGAGAATACGAAGTATTTCTGGAGGCATCTGCCGGCGTGCGGCGTCTTCGCATTGGCGGCGGCGGTCGCGGCGGCGTTATTTGCAACGGCATCTGACTACACCACCTACTCGGTCGCCGTGAAGGTCTATTCCGTCGGCTGGTTCGCCACCTGCGTCCTGTCGTTTTACTGCGGCCTGCTCGTCGTACCCCGTTCCCTCGGCATCATCTTTTCCTTCGCCGGCATCGTCGCCTTTGCCATTGTCTGCGCGATGGATGTCCATACCTTGCCAAACCCCCTGACAAGCAAGGCCATTCAGGCACTGCCGGCACTGTTCTTTATCGCCGCCTGGGCCGCGGTGGCAAGCTCATCATGCCGAAGCGAAAACAAAAAAATCCGCCTCAGCGCTTGGCTCTGGCTGACGATCTTTGTGGTGCTGCTGTCGTGCTGGGCCACCTTCCACACCGCACAAGGCCAACTGCTCAAACAGCGCAATGACTACCTCACCGAAGCCCGCAAAATAACACTCGCACTGGCCGCCGATCTGGATACTTATAAGGAGGCCAACAAGACCTATCCGCCGACCCTCGAAGACGCCGGCATCGACCCGGAGCGAACCCTGCTGCCGCTCACCGGCAAACGCATTAAATACTACCCCCACGAAACCGACTACGCCCTGACCTTCGCCGACCCAATGCCCTGCGGACAAACCGCCCTGTTCTCCTACGACACCTCCCAGGACGGCTGGTTCGGCACCGACCCCAACAACGCCCAAATCGACGCCCCCTGCCACATGTTCCTCGGCTTCCTGAGGCAACGATAAATGATTTTCAAGTTTCCATTTTCAATTTATTACATTTGAAAATTGCACTTTGAAATTTGAAAATTTATTTCCGCACCATCTTCACCACTGACGGCCGCACGCTTTGGTCCGCATCCCCGTCGCCATCGGTATCCACATTGACCGTCAATCGTTCAATCGCCTTTTCGTATCGCCACTGGTAATGCTCTTTCTTTTCGACCAGTACCGTCTGCCCGTCAAGTCCGGCGTACAACGCCTCAAACACCGCAACTAAAATCCCGAACACCGATGCCTGCCGCAGCGGCTCAACCTCAACAATATCGTCCACACTCTGGGCGCTCGCACACCCCGGCGACAACCCCAGCTTCTGCGACAACTGCCACAACACCTCATACCCCTGCACACGATATGAAACGATCCGCCAGGTCAGCCCCGACGCCGAACCAATCGGAATCGCCGCCGCTTCATCGCTCGTTCGCAGCACAGACACTGTCAAATGCGTACTATCAATCACACTGGCAATCTCAAACGCCCCTTTGATCGCCCCGTCAGCACTCTCCAAATAAATCACTCCTCCTGCCGCCACCTGTGCCGCCGAAAAATCCACCCCCGAAGCAGTAAACAGCGTCCCGGCGACAATGCCATTGGCCCCGCCGCATAAAACCTGCGACGACACATACCAATCGCCAAACACCCCCGGCTCATACCGCGCCAAATCAACATCCTTTGAAAATGAAAACATAAATTTTCCTTTCTGTAAATTAAAATTCATCTGCCTCGACAAAGCCGCCGCAGGCGGTGATATGTTGTAGCCACGCGGCGTAAGCCCGTGGACAAGGTTGACACCCCATCCAATGAGCCCGCGCAGAGGGCGGCATAAACACATCTCGAACAAAATACCGCCCCCTGCGGGGACTCAAAAAAAAGAGGAAATTTCCCATTCCCCACCCTCACGGGTGGAGCTACAACATTGCGCCCTGCGGGCTAAAAAAACATTGTAAATTCTCAAAATTCCCTGTAATATTTCCTCATAATCTGCGTCTTTAGCGTAGGAAAGCATTTTTAATCATCTGTCCAACTTTTTAGAAGGGAGTACAAAATGAAGAAAGACCCGGTTAAAGACATCGACCAGCCGTTCAAAAGGACATATAAAATGACCGTCGATCCGATTGCTAAAGTTGGCATTATGACCATAATTTTAGCCATATCATTCCTGGTCCTTGTTTTGGTAAGCGTTTTTGACAGTGAAAAAAAACCGATGATTATCTTCTCAATTCTTTTCCTTTCAACATCAATGGGAACTGTTTACGCCGCCTTCAAATACCTACAAAAACGCGTCGATGCACTCGAAGAAAAACTGGGCAAGCAAAACTCACCGAAAGAATAGCCACAGAGTACACAGAGTTTTTTAACCACGGATTTCACGGATGGACACGGATTTTTTTTAATAATCTGCGAAAATCCGCGCAATCCGTGGTTTCTCTTTTTTCTCTATGCCCTCTGTGACAAAATTACTTTAACTCGTACTCAATCCGCGGATGATGCCGTGGGCGGCTTCGTTGCGGAGTTCGAGGGTGTATTCGCCGATGAGTTCGCCGCACTCGCTGTCACCGGTGGCGGCCAGCGGCTTGAAGTGGAAGCTCCGGCCCGCCATCGGCAGCACGCTGACGCGCGACGAATCCAGCAGCATCACCGCGTCCTGCGGCATCCATCGGGTCGTTACGATCTTGCACATTCCAAAGTCGCTTTCGTAACCGCTCACCCCGTCGCGATAGGTCGTCTCGCCGGAGTCGTACCCGCGAACGGCACTCAAAAAGCCGTTGATCTTTCGCTTCTGGAACCCGCCGACGACAATCGTGTCGATGTGGCCGTTGCTGTTTTCCCAAATCTTTCGCAGGACGAAGTTGATCTTTTCCTCGTCCAGTCCATCGCCCGTCGGGAAGCCCGTATCGCCGGTGGCAAACACATTCGTTGCCAGATGCGCCAGAACCCCTTTCATCGTCCGCCGGACGGTATCACTGCCTTGCGGATTCGCTGTGGGCGCCCCGCCGTTGATGACGGTGTTTTCCAAATCCCGCAGCAGTTCACGCAGCCGCTCGGCCTTTTGGTAATCCATCTCGTCGGCCAGACCCAACTGCGACGCGGCCAGATCTGTCCCGCTGACCTCTGCGGCGGCGGTAAAGATCTGCGTAAAGTTGCCGCAGCGCGTGCGGTTGGTAAACCGCGCCGTGGGTTTGTCGCCGCCTTCGAGTGCCGCGTTGCCGAGAATGTTAATCGTCTGGCCGTCAGTGATTTCCTCTGCCGTCGTTCCCGCATAGCCGCGGATGACCGTCAGCGTATCCGAGGCGACCGCCGTTACCAGCATCAGCTCGGCCGAGCCGGCCACCTGAATCTGATCGCCGGCGAGGAATCGTTCGCCGTGGGCCGCATCAAACGCCGCTTCGGTTTCACCATCCATAATTGAGCCGTCGTCAATCGCATCGGTGTTGGGCAGGAGCGTATCCTCGAGCCACTCGTGATGGGTACTGGTCGCCGCCCGCATTGGGTCGCCCAGAACATCCAGCAGCGGCGTCTCGAACGGTGAGATAATCGAAATCACATCCGAGACATCCTCGGCGATCTCCGGTAAGTTTGCTCCACTTGAATAAGTTGCTTTTC